>CAZMAE010000075.1:0-7219 GCA_964564205.1 uncultured Odoribacter sp.
ATTCGCTTTACGATTAAAACGATCAGAAAGAAAAAGTCGGGGGGAAATCTCCCCCCCCCTTTGAAAAAAAACGTCCTCCGCAAAGGAGGACGGTTTTTTTATAGGATGCTGCGAAGCGGTATGCTGTCGGGCTACCGTTCCCGCATGTGAGTAAAACCGGCAAGGGGCATATCGTTCTTCAAACGGACCTTATCGGAACAGGGAAAAATTGACGCTTCCGTACTGACGGTGTTCTGTGAACCGGGGATGTGAGGAAAAGCTGGTCCGGGCCGGATGTTCTATCACTGCTATTCCTTCGTCCGCCAACAAGCCGTTATCGAAAATAGCGGAAGGAATGGCTGGCAGATTTTCCAGCTGATAAGGGGGATCGGCGAAAATGATGTCGAATTTTTGGCCCTGCAGCTTTTTGCAAGCCTGGAAAGCATCGGTTTTAAATACTTTCATATTGCTGAAACCCAGTTCCCCGGCCATACGTTTTATAAAGGCATAATGCTTGTAGTTTTGCTCTATGGATAAAACGGCGGCTGCTCCCCGTGAAGCAAACTCATAGCTGATACTCCCGGTTCCCGAGAATAAGTCGAGGACCCGGATGCCCTCAAAATCGGTGTACTTCCTTAATACATTGAACAGATTCTCTTTGGCAAAATCTGTCGTGGGCCTGGCGCTGAAGCTTTTATCCGGGAAAATCTGTTTCCCTTTATGAGATCCGCTGATTATTCGCATTTGTGAATATTTAATAAGTGGATGAAGCCGGAAGTATTCAATTGTGGATTTTTGACCAGCTGGGAAAGCGGGAGATAGTCCAAAATGGTAATATTGGCGATAAATTTATTCAGCATATCCGCCAGGGCCGGATCCTGGGTCAGATTGCCAGAGACGGTGGTCTGCAGGTTTTCCTGTCCGACATTGCATTGCCGGAGACAATTCAGTGCATAATAAATGATATCGTTCACCGATCCATAACTGAAGGAGTTGAACAAGAGCACTTCATTGCTCCGGGTGAGCAACAAGTCGAAATATTGGTCGTGAATATCTATAAACAGATGGTTCGTATTGAACAAAATATTCGACAGGGAATGGATGATGAAGGGATAGGCATGGTTTACGATACATAACGAGGGAAAACGGGCCGTCAGAAAAGCGACGAAATCCCGGGGCAACGCCTCCACCAGATAACTGTCCATGAGTTTGATTTTCCGGTAGAGCAAAGTGTCGTTTTTCTGAGGTGAAAGGCATACTTTGTACAGGTCCGCCAGATGGTTGGTATCGAAATTTTCAGCCGGGACTAATATTTTTTCCTTACGGCAGGACAGGGCATACACGCGCCGGTATCTCAGATTCAGCAGAGAGTTTTCGGTAATGGCTTTTTTTACTTTTCCGATCATCTCATCCGGTTGATTGCACCGGAAAGGCTGGAAATGGAAAGCCAGTAATTTGTGCGTTTCATCATGTACACAAAATGAAAATCCATCCGTTGAAAAACGGATGGACAGGCAATATTGTGCAGCATTTTCTTTTATAAAATGGCTGTCGGTATAATATACGTTTTGCATGCCACGTTATTATTCCCAGTTCCCTACGTTGTTGTTAGCCTCTTCCAGGCTTCCTACTTTCAATCCGGGATATTTTTTCAAGCGGATCCGCTCTCCGTTTTCTTCCAGTAGTTGTTCATTGTACTGGTCTCTGATGTCTTCGAAAATCTCCATGTTGGATATCCGTGCTTCAAACACCGGCACTTCAATTCCCGACTCGGTAAATATGGTTGCCGAACCCATTTTGAATTGATGTTTGCGTTTGGTGAAGGGAACATATTTCAGATCGTCAATCGGATAATCCTGAGAAAAAATGCTTTCCAGAGCATTTACTTTGATGGTGTCCCGGATGATTTTGCCCTCTTTGATAGCTTGTGCTTCGGTAACTCCGTTTTCCAGGTCTTCATCGCTCAACGAACCGATGGAACGCACCACCTTCACTGAATCGTATTTGATGAAATCGATTAAAGAGTCCAGACTGCTGGTATATTTGCCATAAACGCCTTTATAAGCGTCCTGAGCGGTACGGATGTCTTTCAGACGTTGAATGATCCTCTCATATCTTTGTTCCTTTATTTCCAGGAATCGCTGAGGAATCATGATGCTTTGATAACATTGGTAACCGAGATAAATGATAAGCCCGGCAAGAATGATCTGGATAATAAGTTTTTTCATATTTGACCTTATTTTTATTGATATTGATACATAACTAAATTCAGGAACTGTGAGGATGGTTTTTATTTTGTATCTTTACCCTGCAATTCAAACGTTACCAACACAACACAAAACCTTAATATTGCTCGCAAATTTAGGAAAAAATTTAGATTAAAGGCATAATCTGCAATAAATTTCGTGATGATTGAAAAACATTTTGAGGATAGGGTGGCGGAAAAATTCGGTTTCGGTTTTTCTTCGGGACAAAAGGTGGCTGTTGAACATTTTTGCCGTTTTTTCTTTGAGAGGGATAAGGATGGATTGTTTTTGCTGAAAGGGTATGCCGGAACGGGCAAAACCTCTTTGGTGGCTGCGATCATTAATACCCTCTTAAGTTTTGAGTACAAGGTGGTTTTGATGGCGCCTACCGGCAGGGCAGCCAAGGTCTTTTCGTTGTATGCCGGTTGTCCGGCTTTCACGATACATAAAAAGATTTACCGGCAGAAGACGGCTACCGATGGGGAAGGGTTGTTTAAGCTGGGTTTTAACGGGGGAGCGGATACCTTGTTTTTTGTGGACGAAGCGTCCATGATTTCCAATGCCGACAGTGAAGGAAATTTCGGAAGCGGATGCCTGCTGGATGACTTGATGGAATATGTTTATAACGGTAAGAACAACCGTCTGGTGTTGATCGGGGATGTGGCTCAATTGCCGCCTGTCGGCTTGGATATCAGTCCTGCTTTGGACAAAAGGGAGCTGCAGGCTGCTTATCCGCTGAAAGTGACCGAGATCTGTCTGACGGAAGTGATGAGGCAGACACAGCTCTCCGGCATTTTGTATAATGCAACCGTGATCAGGGGACTGATCGGTTCGGGACTCCGTACGCTGAAGCTGAAAACCGGACAGTTCCCGGATGTTTTCCGCATCGGCGGAGGAGAGTTGCTGGAAGAGATAGATACTTGTTATAGCAAATACGGGGAAGAAGAGACCTTGGTGGTCTGCCGTTCCAATAAAAGGGCGAATCGGTTTAACGAGGGAATCCGCCGTACAATATTGTATAAGGAAGAGGATTTTTGTAGCGGCGACCGGATCATGATCGTTAAGAATAATTATTTCTGGGGGAAAAATTATGAAAAAATAGATTTTATCGCCAATGGCGATATGGCCACCGTCCTGCGGACAGGAAAACGTGCGGAACTTTACGGACATCGCTTTATCAAAGCGGACCTCAGGATAGACGGTTATGAGGAAGAGGTTTCGGCTTGGGTGATGGCCGATACCTTAATGGCTGATTCTCCGGCTTTGACGTATGAACAAAACCGGGATTTCTACCGGGCTCTTGAAGCAGATTATGCCGATATAGCCTCTAAGAAGAAGCGTTATGAAAAAATCCGGGAAAATGAGTATTATAACGCATTGCAGATTAAATTCGCTTATGCCGTCACTTGCCATAAGGCACAAGGTGGTCAGTGGAGTGCTGTATTTATCGATCAGGGGTATCTGCCGGATGATTCGCTTAACGATGAGTATTGGCGGTGGCTGTATACTGCCGTAACCCGGGCACGGGAAAGAGTGTATTTTATTAATTTTAAAGAGGAATTTTTTTAGCCATAAGGAGGGACGGGCTAAAAACCGGAACCTCTGTACGCTGAAAAGTTTGAATCGCCGGAAGCCTTCCTGAGGCGTTGGATGAACAGGCAAACTATATTGTAATAACAAAAGAGTCAAAACCCGGTTAAAAGGAAAGAATCCGGAATTGCACCGGACTCTTTCTATGATTGGATAATGTTTAACCTGTTCAACATTCGGGGAAGGGGGCTTCACTTTTCGGACACCCTCTTTTCATGGACGGATTAGTTGATCTTCAGGTCGGTCATCATGGCCTCTATTTTGGCTAAAGCCTGCTGTTGTGCCTGATGGAATTCGTTCTCGTTTTTCATCTCCGCACGTGCTTCGAAGTAGAATTTGATTTTAGGTTCTGTGCCTGAAGGACGTACTGAAATTTTGCATCCGTCTTCCAGAAAGAATTGCAGAACGTCGCTGGTGGCCGGGAAATCCATCTCCTTGGTTGCTCCGGTTTGCAGGTTTGTTTCCTTCAAAGTGGTATAATCCTTCCGGATCAGGATTTTGCTGCCGTTTATTTTTTCTGGGGTATGATGGCGGAGTTGCTCCATCATGGTTTTGATTTCCTGAGCTCCGCTCAGGCCTTTGCGTACGATGTAAACCATTTTTTCCTGAGAGAAGCCATAGTCTGCGTATATTTTTTTCAGGATGCTGAACAAGGATAGCCCTTGATCTTTGGCCCAGGCTGCGATTTCGGCCATTAGAGAAGTCGAGGAAACGGCGTCTTTATCACGGGTGAAAGAACCGGGCATGAAGCCGAAAGATTCTTCTCCGGCTCCGATATAGCCTTCGGCACCTTTCTGGCGGAGCATGTCGGCAATCCATTTGAAACCGGTGTATACATCATAGCAGGGGATACCGTTTTTTTCCGCGATTTCTTTAATCAATTCGGAGGTAACGATGGTTTTGATCGTATATTCATTCCCTTTGAGCAAGCCTAATTCTTGCCGGCGGCGGATGATATACCAGGTGAATATGATGTTGGTTTGGTTCCCGTTGAGGAGAATCCATTCATTACGGTCGTCTTTGACGGCTATACCGATCCGGTCACCGTCCGGGTCGCAGGCCATTGCCAGGTCGGCATCGGTTTCTCTGGCTTTGTCCAGTGCCAGTTTGAAGGCGGCGGGTTCTTCGGGATTCGCCGATGCTACGGTGGGGAAATCTCCGTCCGTAACCATTTGTTCCGGGATGGTGATGATATTCGTGAATCCCCAGTTGCGCAAAGAATCGGGCACTAGTTTATACGTCGTTCCGTGAAGGGGAGTGAAGACGATTTTCAGGTCGTGCTGGCGTCGGATGGCTTCGGGGGAAAGACTGAGGGTTTTTATCGTATCCAGGAATTTCCGGTCGAAATCTTCGCCCAGAATCTTTATTCTTTCAGGAACCGCCTGAAATTTGATGTCTGTAACCTTTACTTTTTTGACTTCTGTAATGACATTTTTGTCGTGGGGAGGCACCAATTGCGAACCGTCGTTCCAATAGGCTTTATATCCGTTGTATTCCTTGGGATTGTGTGAAGCTGTGATGATTACTCCTCCCTTGCAGCCCAATTGCCGGATGGCAAACGACATTTCGGGCGTGGGACGCAGTGATTCAAAAAGATAGGCTGTGATACCGTTGGCTGAAAAAATGGCGGCGGTTGTTTCCGCATATTCCCGGGAATGATGGCGGCAATCATGACCGATACATACCGATTTCTCTTCATCCGGGAACATGCTGTTGATGTAGTTGGCAAAACCTTGTGTTGCAGCCCCTACCGTATAGATGTTCATCCGGTTGCTGCCGGCTCCCATGATTCCTCGCAAACCGCCAGTGCCGAATTCTAGGTCGTTGTAAAAAGAATCGATCAATTCTGTCGGATCGGATGAGGTTAACATTCTTTCTACCTCTTGCCGGGTGGCTTTATCGTAGGCTTCGTTTAACCAGCCGGTCGCTTTTTCCCGGGCTTGCCGGATAATTTCGGTGTTCTCCATAATGTTTGTTTTTATTGTATGTTTTTACAAAGTTATAAAAAACGTTGGAATAATCAACCGAAATCGAAATAATAGTGCGTTTCTGGCTGATTATAAGTATATTGTACAGAAAAGTCCGGAAATGCGGGAAATGGCAATCAAGTAAAGAATGGAGTCGCTCACTCTCGGTTTGTAATACTCATCCATCACAATTATTGCGGTATTTGATGGGGTAAAAATAATGCATTCGAAAAGCGGGACTGATTTCCGTATAACTAAAAAAGGCCCCGCCGTAGCAGAGCCTTTATCTGATTGTCGGAAAAGATCAGGATCTTTTCTCTTTGATTTTTGCTTTTTTGCCTGTTAGTTCGCGGAAATAGTAAATTCTGGAACGTCTTACTTTTCCTACTTTGTTGATTTCAATTTCCTTGATAAAGGGAGAGGCCATAGGGAAAATTCTTTCAACGCCTATGTTGCCGGACATTTTACGCACTGTGAAGGTTTTGTTGGCGCCGGTGCCTTTGATCTGGATGACTACCCCGCGAAAAACCTGTATACGTTCTTTGTTCCCTTCAACGATTTTGTAGTGAACGCTAATGGTGTCTCCTGTCTTAAATGAAGGGTGCTCCACTGGGTTCTCGGCAGCGAATGCCTGCTCTGCAATTTTAATTAAATCCATGGTTCTGTTTTTTGTTTTAAATTCATTTACCGGACGAAGTATTACTACGGAGACTTTCGTGTAAGAGACTGCGTACGTTTTAATCGGAGCGCAAATATAGAGAATGCCATTCATTTATGCAAATGATTTACAAGGAAAAATCAGGGTTCTTTTTGAATGTTATGCACGTTTTTAAATGAAAGGCCGTGACTTACACCACGATTATTTCCATTTGCTATTTTAGTAATGAGAAAAAAGTATTCTTCCGCTCTTGTCGGGCGATACTCCTGTAACTCCCTTTTTTCACCCTCCTTTTATCGCCCATCCCAATGGAGGTTATAACGAAGGTGTATCGAAGGTGAATCGGCGATAATCCAGAAGAACACCGGAAATACACCTGAAAAAGAACCTGAAAAGACCTGATGCAATTCCGCAAAATCCCTGGCCGGCATCACACGTTGTCCGCGGATTTCGTATATTCTTTCTGTATTACTTCCAATTGATTCATATTCCTTACCGCTGATTCAAGGGTAAAGAATACGAATAATAGTCCGTGGTAAATAATGGATATTCTTTTGAATAGCTATTGGTTATGCGGCAGAATTATCCTATATTTGTAAATCATTCACCCTAAGTGTAAAAGTCATGGGCCGTTTTATCAATCCGTTTACCGACGTCGGTTTCAAGCTCATTTTCGGACAGGAAGTGACGAAGGATTTTTTGATCGATTTTCTGAACGACCTGCTGGCGGGCGAACGTCACATCCGTGACATCACTTTTCTGGACAAGGAGTTGCAGCC
>CAZMAE010000076.1:0-5537 GCA_964564205.1 uncultured Odoribacter sp.
CCCGACGCTTCCCCGGCAATGATGTAATAGCGCATAGTATACAAATTAAAAACGACATTGTTCCGGATTTCAGCCCAATGATGCTTCCCGTGAACCGATAATTCCGGCAAAGATAGCAAATTACACGCCAAATCATTATTTTTGCGTCTCATTTAGCAAACGAAGTCAGAACAATATGGACCTTGCAGGAAAAAAAGTAGCTTATATAACACTCGGTTGTAAACTCAATTTTTCAGAAACCTCCACCATCAGGCACAGTCTGGAAGACGCCGGCACCCGTACCGTCGAAGAAAAAGAGGGAGCCGACATTTTCGTTGTCAACACTTGCAGCGTCACCGATATGGCCGAGAAGAAAGGCCGGCAGCTGATCCGCAAACTGGTGCATCACAATCCCGGGGCCTATATCGTGGTTGTAGGCTGTTATGCCCAGCTCCGCGCCAAAGAAATCTTGTCCATCGAAGGTGTCAATCTGGTGTTGGGAGCCAACGAAAAATTCAATGTAAGACATTACTTGCAACACTTGGAAGCCACTGAAAGATCCGAACCGCACTCTTGCGATGTTTTCCGGTTGTCCACGTTCGATCCCGCTTATTCTTTCGGCGACCGTACCCGCTGCTTTCTGAAGATACAGGACGGCTGCGATTATTTCTGCACCTACTGCACCATCCCTTTTGCCCGCGGCCGAAGCCGGAGCGCTTCCGTGACACAAGTTGTCGAGGCAGTACAGGAAGTGAGCGCCAAGGGCATACGCGAAGTCATCCTTACCGGCGTCAATACCGGAGATTTCGGCCGGCACAGCGGAGACGACTTACTGAGTCTGATCAAAACCCTGGACAAAATGGACGAAATCGAAAGATACCGCATCTCTTCCATCGAGCCCAATCTGCTGACCGAAGAAATCATCGGCTTTGTCGCCGGCTCAAGACACTTTATGCCTCATTTTCACATCCCCCTGCAATCGGGAAACAACGAAGTACTCCGGTTGATGCACCGGAAATACACCCGGGAAGCATTTGCAGCTAAAATTGATTCCATCCGGAAGATAATTCCCGATGCTTTCATTGGTGTAGATACAATCGTAGGAATGAGGGGGGAAACCGAAGAATACTTCCGCGATGCCCGGCAGTTTATCGAAGAACTGGATATCTCGCAATTACACGTTTTCCCCTATTCTGAAAGACAGGGAACCAAGGCTCTCGAAATCCCACTGGTGGTTCCGCCCGAAGAAAAACACCGGCGGGTAAATGAACTGATCGCTATTTCGTCCCGAAAGCTACACCAATTCTACCATCGGTTTGAAGGACAAAACCGTCCGGTTCTATTCGAAGATCATAAAACAGGAAATCACATCAGCGGCTTTACGGACAATTACATCAAGATACTAAAACCTTATCAGCCCTCTCTGGCCAACCAGATCGTCTCCGTAAAGCTTACCGGAGAATGTTTCGGCTGGGAAGATTAAAACAAAGCATCCCGACGATTGCCGAAATGTAAAAGTGACTGTAAGAGAAATATTTTCCTTCCCGGCCGGAATTTTCTCAAAGGAAGTCATCCAGGCATCCATGAAATGAAAACAAAAACAGAAACAAAACAGGCATTTCAATTTAACAATATTTAATTAGCCGGTAACGTATTTATCCATATCTTTGTGTAAGAATCAATTTCATAGTTTGTTTCTGTTTAGGGTTAGTAATTAAGTCGCTGATTAGTTCAGCGGCTTATTTTTTATTTCCCGCAATATTTATACTTTTGTGTGCTGATTGGTTAACGGCAAGGCCGGCCAATGGAAAGTAGCAAAATGTAAAGCAACCAACCATGCAAGTATTAATTACAGGAAGCGCCGGATTTATCGGCTATCATCTTTCCAAATTACTCTTAACTAAAGGATTTGAAATTTCAGGAATAGATTCAATCAATGATTACTATGACATTTCGCTCAAAAAAGCCCGGCTGAAGGAGTGTGGCATTCGGACCACTGTTTACGGAGAAGAATGTAAATCGGAGCTCTATCCCAATTACAAATTCTATCAGATGGATTTATGCGACCGGGAGAACCTGGAAAAGTTATTCCAAAGCCATCGTTTCGATTGTGTAATCAATCTGGCTGCCCAGGCAGGAGTCCGGTATAGCCTGACCCATCCCCGAAGCTATACCGATAGTAATATCACCGGCTTTCTGAATGTGCTGGAATGCTGCCGTCACTACCAGTGTCCCCGTTTGATCTATGCTTCCTCTTCGTCCGTTTACGGCAATTCCCCGGATGTTCCTTTTCGCGAAGATGCCCGTACAGACAAACCGGTAAGTATTTATGCGGCCACCAAAAAAAGCAATGAATTAATGGCCTACACCTACTCCTGGCTCTACAGGATACAGACGATAGGTCTCCGCTTTTTCACCGTTTACGGTCCCTGGGGACGTCCCGATATGGCCCCCATGCTTTTCGGCAAGGCTATTTTAGAAGACGAACCCATACACATCTTCAACAATGGACAATTATCGAGAGATTTCACCTACATCGGGGACATTACCGACGGCATGACGGCCATCATCGGCAGTCCGGAATTGGTCCGCGAAGATACGCCGGGCGTTCCGGCCGTCATTTACAACATCGGACACGGTTCTCCGGTAAAACTGATGGATTTCATCGGATTGCTCGAAAAAGAATTGGGCAAAACAGCCCAAAAAATTTTCACAGGCATGCAACCCGGAGATGTCTATCAAACTTGGGCCGACACAACAAAACTACAGAACGATTACCAATACAGGGCTACGACTTCGCTGGAGAAGGGAATACACAACTTTGCAACTTGGTTCAAACAAACGAATATTTATGGAAAATAACGGATTCAAATCGGCTTTACGGCATTTTATTCATACCAAAATCAATGGCGGCGCCATCTTATTATTTGTTGCAGCAGCAGCCCTGGTGATCGCCAATTCGCCCTTAAGCGACGCTTACCACAAATTCTTCGCACAGGAAGTAATCGTACGCATCGGGAATTTCAGCTTATTCCAACTCCACGGCTCCAATATGACGTTGATGTCCTTGATCAACGATGCCCTGATGACGGTCTTTTTCTTTTCTGTAGGACTGGAAATCAAACGGGAAACCCTGGTCGGAGAACTTTCCTCCCTGCGTAAAGCATTATTACCGGTGGTGGCAGCCTGTGGAGGCATGCTCGTCCCCATTCTCATTTTCACCCTGATCTGTCCCGCAGGTCCCGTCAGCAGGGGTGCCGCCATCCCCATGGCAACGGATATCGCCTTTTCGCTGGGAGTATTGTCACTGCTGGGCAAAAGAATCCCCCTTAGCCTGAAAATCTTTCTGACCACTTTCGCCGTAGTCGACGACATCGGAGGCATCATTGTAATCGGCGCATTCTACAGCAGCCATTTGGTTTTAGAATACCTGCTGTGGTCACTGCTGTTTGTCTTCATTTTATGGTTGGGAGGTAAATTGGGAATATACAGCAATCTGTATTATATTTTTTTCGGAATCATTGTCTGGTACCTGTTTTTACATTCCGGCATCCATCCCACGATTTCCGGAGTAATCGTGGCCCTGACCATTCCGGCCCGGCCCAAACTGAATGTATACGATTATGTGAAAGAGATACGGACGAACCTCCTGAAACTTCCTGAAAACGTCCACAAGAAAAACAATAAATACATATTGAGCAATTCCGAACTATCCCTGCTCAGGCATGTGGAATCGGTTTCGGACAAGGTCATCAGCCCCTTACAGTCCATGGACGACAACCTCCATCCCCTGGTCGACTACATCATCATGCCTCTTTTTGCCTTCGCCAATGCCAGTATTTCCTTCGAACACTTTGCCTTGAAGGACATAGAGGGAGTTACCCTGACGATCTTCATTGCCCTGGTCTTCGGCAAACTGATCGGAATATTCTCTTTTTCCTGGCTGGCCATCAAAAGCAAACTGCTCAACATGCCCGAGCACATGAACACGAAAAGCCTGTTCGGAGTATCCATGCTCGGAGGAATCGGTTTCACCGTCTCCCTGTTTATCGCCAACCTTTCGTATGCGGGCCTAGCTGAAGGAGGAGACATACTGCTGAACCAAGCCAAACTCGGCATTATCTCAGGCTCTGTCTTTTCCGGCATCACCGGCTATTTACTCCTGAAACATTTTTATCGGAAACGTCCCGGCACTTAATCTTTCAGATCCCTGAACATCACCGCTCTCACCCGTTTATTCACATACCCTCTTTGGATGCGATAAGGTGTCTTGCATGCATTAAAAAAAGCAGCAATCACTTTTTCATCATCCCTTAAATGATAGGCACAAACGGCAAACTTAATATCTTTGACCTCGGTAAATAATTTTACCGCTCCTTTCAAAGCCTCTCTTTCCATTCCTTCGATATCCATTTTCAGAAAAAACCGTTCTTCCGGCTTTCCACATAAATAATCGTCCAAAGACAGATACCTTTCATTCGTCAGGCTTCCAATATAACGGTTGACAATGGTCACTTTTTCTTTCCAAGGTGCAAAAGTTGCTGTAAGAGCTTTGAGCCATTCACTATCACCTTCAAACAACACTATCGCTTTAGCCTGCTCTATTACCTCTAGCGCAACGATCCCCTCAGCAGCCCCGATATCCAAAAACACACGATCTTCGATTTCTTCCCGCTCCTTCATATAACAATGGGGTGAACGATTGTCTTGTTCCATCACCAATGATTTATATAATCCTGCTACTTTCTCCCGGGTTCTATTTTTGGGGAAGTACAATTTTTTGCCTTTATGCCACACATACCACAATTCCTTATCCGGATCGTCCTCCACTTCTACCTTAAAATCACGGTACTCATGCTGAAAAAAATACAAGTGATGAGCGTAACCTTTTTGATGAATGTATTTAAAATAAGGAAGTCCTTCAGCATCTGGCCGGAATAACAGTGAAAAATAATAAGGAAAAGTACCATAAATTACGGATTTGAACTTTCTCATATCGGAAACCTTTAGCCAACACCGTAGGTCCCCCATCGGTAAGTAAAAAAATAAGAAAGCGTGGGACCGTCAAATTCATCTCTTTTTAGAGGTTCTGGACAAACCCACTGCACAAGACAAAACGACAATCCTACGCTCCATCTATACGTTAAAGTATATACGATAAGCATAAGCAGTTGTATCGCTAATCCCTGTGCAGTTGAAATTGTCCAGATTTCTAAAAACAGGATAAAGCTAAACGCCTTCATTCAAAATATGACTGCTGATTGGCAAACCAAACGAGCAACACAAAGGTAATGAATTTTAGGCTTTACACAAATATTCCAAGGGAGAGGTAATTCACGGCTTCATTCGAAAATATTTCGGTTGTGAAGTGCCGGCAATCAGCAGTCGGACACTTCCACAGCCCCCCGGGCATCAAAAAACCAATCCCCTTTTCAACACAAGTGGCGATAGCCGCACTCGAGATCTCAGATTGGGGACACAGCTGGTAGAACATCTTAACGGTAACCTACACTATCAGATGTCCTGCGGCATCATGATAGATATCCCTACGCAATGAA
>CAZMAE010000077.1:0-4770 GCA_964564205.1 uncultured Odoribacter sp.
TAGTTGGGAGAACAATTTCGATGAAAATTTCTACGTTGAACTGACTTATACCGATCTGAACGGCAACGATTATAAGGAAGAGGTGGTTGTCGCCGCCAATTCCCAGGGAAAACAATTCGTGAAAATCGGAGCCAGCCTGACCGGGTCGCAGAGCGTGGATGTTTATGCGACCATTGTAGATGAGAATGGCAATGAGTCCGATCAGAAAATGTTGAAGTTCTACAAGATGGAGGCCGGCAAATTGGATCGTTCCAAATGGATTGTTGCAGACAAATCTTCTCAAGGACCTAAAGCCGAAAATGTTTTAGACGGAGATATCAATACCACATGGGAAAACGAATGGAGCAGCGGACTCCATGTATTCCCTCATTATCTGACCTTTGATTTAGGCAGTAAAAAAAGAATAGAAAAAGCAGAATTCACCCATCGTCAAGATAAGATTGAAGCCAAAGGGTTAGAATTGTGGGGTAATAACAGGTCTGCTAAGGCTGAAGATTATGAATGGACTTTGTTTGGCACTTACGATATGGACCAAAATAATAAAAATCCTCAAACCTATACCCTGCCTTCTCCGGTAATCTACAGATATGTAAAACTGGTATTTACTACCCCGGGGAAGGATGATTCGAAAAATGCCGCACTTGCAGAATTTGTGCTTTATGGACAGGATATCAGTGAAGAATAGCCTTAAAACCAAGTTTTAAATTCAAATATATGAATAAAATAAGATTGTTGTCTTGCATTATCTTTCTTTCTCTGGCTTTTACAGGATGCCGGGAAGAGTTTGATGATCACTATAATAAAGTAAACGATGCCTCCATCGGGCTGAATGTGATTCAGGTGCTGGAAGAGAAGGGAGGTTTTGAACTGTTTGTGAAAATGATCCGCCGTGCGGATCTGGAACGCACGTTGAGCCAGTCCGGATTATATACCTGCTTCGCTCCCAAGGATGAGCATGTGCAGCCTTGGCTGGACCAGAAGGGGTGGACGGTAGAGAGCATGCCTGAACGGGATTTGATAGATTTTATCAACTATCATTTCATGTTGGGGATGGTGTACTATTATGATTTTGAAAAATACTACGAGTATTCGGACGACTGGGATAAATCGCCGATCACTTATGCCCGGGGGATAAAACAAGATACCCGTACTTCGGGAAAAGCTCATCCCTCGAAGGCACTCAGGGTATTTACCGAGTCGTATTTATCGGTGCGCGGGGACGATTACCAGAAAATGATGGGGGTGACCCCCGGGAATTTTATGGTGGAAAATGTTCCGGTGTCCGAAACGGACAGAGATATTCCTACATCCAACGGGGTGGTGCATGTCCTGGACGGGCCGCTTTTGCTGACCCCCCGCATGGACGAAGTTATCGCAGCTGATCCTGAACTTTCCATCATCAGCAAATGGTTCGACCGTTTCAGCGGCTATGCCACTGTGGGTATGGAGAACGATAAGCTGGATACGACCCTTGTAAAGTATTATGATGTGGCCGTGAAACCGGGTGCGAGAGCATTGAATATTGCCGACGAGGCGTTTGTAAACGTCGCTTTCCTGCCTACGGACGCAGCCATGGAGGACTTTTTCGGACCTTACCTGACACGCGATTTGTTGGTGTCCTTCGATTCCATTCCCGATGAATTGGTGGTGCCTTTCCTGTGGTCGTTGGTTTCCGGAAGTTCTTCTACGATTTGGGGATTAAGCGATATTGCCCGCAATATGCCTTATTATTATTCTTATTCCGGGGCCATGTTGTCTTTGCGCAATGACCTGGCTGGAATGCATACGGGTTCTCTGATCAGTTCCAACAGTACGATTTATAAAATCAATAAGGTTCCGGATATTCCTTTGTTTACGAATGTGGAAGCCGGATATCTGATCAAGTATAAACGCTATAAGGAATGGGCGAAACTGGTGGACAGAAAATCTCTGCCTATCGGGAGCTGGTTCGGAGTGGACAATTCCTATCAGCACTTTCCCCGAACCGTGCTGATTCAGGCGGACGACTCGAAAGCCTGGGATAATGGCCCCGGAAATGAAAGAGGTATCGACGGATATAATGATGACTACCTGGATACCCTGGCAATGCGTTTGCAGACCGGAATACTGCAGGTGAAGTTGGAGGACGGGGCATTCGAGCACCGTTTTTATCCCACAGCCTACGGTTCGATTTTGTGTGAATATGAGGACGGTCAACCGGTGTTTTCTGACTTTAAAGGCGAGAAAGTGCGTTTAACCTCTCCCGAGCCTGCGTGGGAAGCAGATAACGGAGCTATTTTTGAAGTCGACGGCATTTTTAACCACCTGATGCTTTCGGATTCTACAGAATTGCTTTTTCGGAAATATATCGCTAAGGATAAAGAGCTGAGTTTGTTTAAAGAATTGGTGGAAAAGGCCGAGCAGGTGGACATGCTGGATAAGGTCGGCATTTCCAAGTATACCGTTTTTGCTCCTAGCAACGAAGCTTTGGCAGGCAAAAACATTGCAGCCATGGAGAAAGAAGAGGCGCTGAAATTGTTCCGCAAGTGCGTGGTAGCCGGTAGCTGCCTGTTTACCGACGGCGTCTCGGAAGGGATCATTACCCTGCTGGACGGATCGCCCCGTACATTCTCCGGCTCCTGGGAAAACTGCAGAATACAAACGACCTACAATAGTGCAGGGTTCCTGCTGGATAAGAGCAACAGGCAAGGCTCCAACGGTGTGCTGCATATTGTGGATAAACTTATCGAAAATTAAATAGAGAAATTATGTGGATAAAATGCTTAAAATATATAGGCCTTCTGGCATTGCTGACACTGTGGTGCGCCGATAAGGTCCGGGCACAGGGACATTATGCACAGGGAATTGTCTACGAAGAGGAAAAGGGAAATCCTTTGGTGGGAGCTACCGTGATCATGCTGAATGCCAATAACCGTATGATCGGCGGTACGACAACGAATATAGACGGGGAATTCAAGGTTTTGGTGCCTGAAGGGATTGCCAGTATCTCCTTTTCTTTCGTCGGTTTGAAAACGATCACCAAACCTTTCGTCCCCAATGAAAAGTATGAGATTGTATTGAAAAGTGACGAAAAATTATTGGGTGAGGTAATGGTAATGGGTAAGCGTGAGCGTCAGGCGGATATGGGAATGATTTCCAAATCACGGAAGGACATGTCCAACGCCATTTCGGCTGTCGATATGAAAGTATTGGAAACACAGCCGGTAGCTTCGGTCGATCAGTTGTTGCAGGGAGCTGCTCCGGGTTTGCAGGTGACTTTCAATAGTGGGGACCCGGGAGCGGGCTCCTCTATGACCATCCGGGGAATTACTTCTCTGGAAGGAAACAATAAGCCTTTGTGGGTAATCGATGGTGCCGAGGTGCTGGGAGAAGATTATAATGTTTCGGATTTGAACAATTTCGGTTCCAATCCCATTGCAGGGCTCGATCCTTCGGATATCGAATCCATAGATATTTTGAAGGACGCTTCGTCGACAGCCATCTACGGATCGCGGGGTGCCAACGGAGTCATCGTCATCCGTACCAAAAGAGGGAAAAGCGGCAAACCGCAGTTTTCCGCCAATGCCACGCTGACGGCGGTGTTGAAACCGGAGTCCATACCTTTGCTTTCGGGCGACCAGCAAAGAATGTATGTGATCGAATCCCGGGCCAATACCAACGGGGGGGACGATCAGTCGACCATGAAGGAGTTGAGGGGCGACCTTAGCCGTTCGGATGCCTGGATCTACAATAACAATACAGATATGATTGACATGCTGACCCGTACGGGGTTCCAGCAGAAATACAACTTCTCTTTGCGGGGAGGTGGCGACCGTTTGAGCTATTATTGGAGTATGGGTTACGATACGGAATACGGTATCACCAAAGGAGGGGGATTCAACCGTCTGACAACCATGATCAATCTGGACTACAAAATGTCGGATAAATTGAAGATATCGGCTAAATTCCAGTATAATAACCAGATGAAAGACAAACGTTCATGGGAATGGCCGATATACGCATTCAACAGATGGTCGGGAGAGAGGATCAATCCCCGTTCTTTTGCTTACCGCCGGGCCGCTTTCCTGCCTGTATACACTCAGGACGGTTCGGAATATTATATCGATGACGAAGGTGCGGGTGGTAGTGCCATTCCCAGTATCGGCACCAAGATGTACAACCCGATTGCCATGGTGGATAATGCTACCTATGAAAACCGGGAAAATCAGTTTACTTCCTTGCTGTCTTTGGATTTTAACATTACCGACAACCTGAATTTTTACACCATGGCTTCGGTGGACTATAAGGAAGGAGGAAATGAATTTTTTGCACCTTCCGAAGCGATGGGGGTGTTCGGACACCACTCTTGGTTTAACCGTGGTATGCGGGACAATAGTTACAACATGTTGCTGATGAATAAAAACCGTTTGTTTTACCGTCCGGTGAACAATGATGTGCACTATGTGGCGCTGAACGGTATTTTCGATTTGATTTATAACACCAGCGGAAGTACATCCATGGAGTACAACCGTGGCGGTGCTTCGGACATGACCGAGAGCGGGGATGCTGCCATGTGGAGCAGAGCCAGCGGTACGAACGGCGAAAGCACCAGCATCAGCGTCGTGCTGGATGTTCAGTACCGTTTGCTGAACCGTTATAATGTGAATCTGTCTTTGAAAACGGAAGGATCCTCGCAATACGGCAAGGATAATCCCTTCTCCATCTATCCTACGGTGGGTTTAGCCTGGAGAATGGAAGAGGAGCCTTTCCTGAAAGAAAAGGAATGGGTGT
>CAZMAE010000078.1:0-3668 GCA_964564205.1 uncultured Odoribacter sp.
TGTCCATGCTGAAGCCCCGTTTTTCTTATGGTCAGACCGGTAAGCTGCCGAGCATTACGAATATGCTGGATGTGACCTATTCCAGCGGTTCGGGCGGATATATGAATAATCCTTATTCTGCAATCAGCGGTTTTGCCTATGATAATATCCATGAAGAGCGTACTACGGAATACAATGTCGGTGTGGACTGGGATTTGTTCAATGGCCGCTTTGCAGGAGAGTTCAACTATTACACCCGTACCACCAAGGACTTGCTGTTGCGGGAGATGATGTCTTCTTCAACCGGTTATACGGATGGAAGCGGGCTTTGCAGACGATATACGAACTTCGGCGACCTGAAGAATTACGGAATGGAAATCGGGGTGACCGTGGTGCCTGTCCGTTTGGAATCTGGTTTTCAGTGGAGTATGTATCTGAGCGCCACCCGCAACCGTCAGAAGATTCTGAAAATGCCCGAATATGTGAAGGACAGTGAAGTGGAAGGATACACCGAAAATGTTTACAACGGTTTTATGACCAAGCTGGAAGAAGGTTCGGTGATCGGCGGTTTTTACGGATATAAGGCCAAAGGAGTGTATGCCCGGGATGAGGATGCCGTGGTACACGATTTCAACGGAAATGTGGTCTATGAAGCGAACGGAACCCCGAAAAAGATGCGTTACGATCCGAAGGAAGGGAAGAAACATATTTTCCAGGGCGGTGATATGATTTATGAAGACATCAATCACGATGGAGTGATCAATGAGCTGGATATCGTTCAGATCGGAGATGCCAATGTCGGCATGTTCGGTATGATCCGTAACAATTTCACTTGGAAACAATGGTCTTTGGGCGTCTCCTTCTATTATAGCCTTGAACAGGATGTGATCAATGGTCAGCGGTATGACCTCGAAAGCATGAGAAGCGATAACAACCAGGCGACTTCCATCATGAGGCGCTGGCGCAAACAGGGGGATGTCACCGATATGCCCCGGGCTTACGATAATGCTGAGTGGAACTATGCCGCTTCTTCCCGTTGGGTGGAGGACGCCTCCTTCATCAAGCTGAAGGAGGTTAGCCTTACCTACAATGTGCCTCAGGCTTTTGTGAGAAAATTGCATTTGAAGCAGTTGTCCGTGGGCGTAACGGCGATGGACCTTTGGTGTGGCACGAAATATAAAGGTCTGAATCCGGAAATCGGTTTGAATTCCGGATCCCTGACAAAGGTTGCCGTGGATAAGAGTGCTACGCCTCCCTCTGCACAGGTGGCTTTTAACATCAGAGCTTCATTTTAATGGTTGAAAGGGCGAAAAGCGCAACCCTCCGGTGCGGGTGCGGAAGGAACGGATGGAGAGGGGTTCGCTGAAACAAAATATAAATATATGAAACAGAAGATAATTATTACTGCATTTTTACTCCTGGTACTTGGTTTACAGGGGTGTAGCGATTTCCTTACCGTGGATATCCCGGATTCGCTGACCAAAAATGAGTATTGGAAAAGCAAGGATCATGCAAAGGCTTCTTTGGCCGGAGTGTATACGACTTTGGGCGAGAATATACAAAATTTTATTTATTGGGGTGGTTTGCGGTCTGAAATTTACGCAATCCGGAATTACAATACTGCTCATTTACAATTTGTGAATCAGGATATCCGGATTACCAATTCCCTGTGTAATTGGGCCGGTGTTTATAAGGGAATATACCGGGCGAATTCTTTCCTGAAGAATGTGCATTTGGTGTTGGATAGCGACCGGAGTTTTACGGTTGCTGAAATGAATGAGATGATGGGACAAGCCTATGCTCTCAGGGCATTGAATTATTTTTACCTGGTGCGGGCATTCAGAGATGTGCCTTATCATGCGGAACCCTATGAATCCGACACTCAGAATCCCTATGCGGCAGCTCAGCCGGAAAACGTGGTGCTGGATTCGATCGAAGCCGATTTGTCACGTGCTTTGAAGATGGCTCCCGACAGTTTCGACCGGCCGGACGAGAGGTACGGATACATTACCAAAAATGCGGTTCGGGCTTTATGGGCCGATGTGAAGCTCTGGAGACAGAAATATGAAGAGTGCATCGGGTTGTGTGAAGAAATCGAAAAGGAATACGACGGTCAGAGCGTAGCAGCCGATTCCTGGTTTTCCATGTTTGCAACCGGAAATACAAAGGAATCCATTTTCGAATATCAATACCTGGATGAAGGACCGGTCAGTCCGGTAGGGCGCCTGTTCTATTCCACTTTGAGTGCTAATCGCCCCGCTTATTATTACAATGTGCGCAAGGTGTATCCCCAATCCGGGCAATATGAAACGATAGACACCATCCGACCGCAGCGTACCGTGCAATATGTGTCTTATGCTTCGTCAACGTTTCCCGGGGTGTTTAAATATCTGGGCATCTCCGCTTCCAATGGTCAGTTTGTGGTGAGGGATCAGACAGGACGGGATAAGGTCAATTTTATATTTTACCGCTACCGGGAGGTATTGCTGATGAAGGCCGAGGCATTGGGTGCTTTGGGACGTTATGAGGAAGCGGTAGAGCCGATCAATAAGATCCGCACAGCCACAGGTCTGGAGACGGTGACGCCGGAAGAAATGGGTACCGGGGAAAGTTTTATGGACAGGATCATTTGCGAACACCGTACCGAATTGGGTTACGAAGGTAAGGACTGGTTTATACTGGTGCGGATTGCCCGCAATACCGGCTACACCGGACTGCTGATCGACAGGGTCAGCGAACATTCTTACTCCGGTATAAAAGAGCAGACGCTGAAAGCCTTTCTTGCCAATCCGGAATCCTGGTTCCTGCCTTATCTGGATTCGGAGGTACAGAATAATCTGTTGTTGAAGCAGAAAGAGTTCTACAAAGGGAAAAAATAGTGGTCACACCGTTGAAATATCAAAGAAATGAAAATGACAAATTATAAATGGATGATTCCTGTCTTATTATTGCTGTGCATGGCACAGTTGATGGGGTGTGAGGAAAATTTTATAGGGCGGCAGTACGATACCGATGAGGAGTATATGCAGATATACGATTATATCAAAACCCGTCCCGAACTTTCGATATACAAGGAAATCTGCGATTATTCCGGGTTCTACAGCCAGATTTCCACTGCCGGAACCTATACGGTGTTCGCACCGGTGGATTCGGCCTGGAAAAAGCTTTACAAGGAACTGAAAATAACCGATTACAAGGAAAAAAGCCCGGAATATTGGCTGATGTACATGAAGTATGCCGCTTTGGAAAAGCAAATTCATACCAATTCGATGAACGGGGGGAAAATGACGGACTATACCATGCTGGATAAAAATTATTTCCTCTCGGTAGACGTTACGTCGTATACGGCTATCAAGCTGAACAACTCTTCGGTGATCATCGAGTACAATATAGAATTGAAAAACGGATACCTGAACTTGATCGATGCGGTTTTGGAGCCGCCGGTCACTCCGGTGTACGATCTGTTGAAACAAGACGGCAGGTTTGAAATCATGCTTTCGCTCTTCGAAGAAAATGGATTGAAGTCCTATCTCACTGACAGTCTGGTCACCTTGTTCATCGAGCCGGACGCGGTGTTCGCCGATGAAGACGAGGCCTTCGATCCGCGCAACCTTCCGGTCGATTCTTTGCAAGCAGGTGCAGAAAACCACAGCCAAGCACAGGGCCTAGGTCTAAGAGTTCTCCTAAAG
>CAZMAE010000079.1:0-7041 GCA_964564205.1 uncultured Odoribacter sp.
ATCAAACCTATCCCTGTCTTCCAACACAGCAAACTTCCGGCGGAAATCGTGTAAAGCAGCAATGTCGCAATCCACCGTCAGTATTTCCTCCCGGTACTCCTGCCCAACCTTTAAAATACAGCCTTTGGCATCCACCACCAAAGAGTCGCCGGCATAGCGTATACCGTTGCCGTCCGTTCCCACACAATTTACACCAGCTACATACGCTTGATTTTCAATAGCCCTGGCTTTCAGCAAGGTTTTCCACACTTCCCGTCTGGATTCCGGCCAATTAGCGACATACACCGCCAGATCATATCCCCCGGTATTCCGGCTCCAAACCGGAAAACGCAAGTCGTAACAGATAAAAGCGCTTATCCTCACTCCCCGGAAATCAAAAGCCAGCCGCCGGCAGCCTGCCGAAAAATGCTCGTTCTCTCCCCCCATCCTGAAACAATGCCGTTTATCGTAATACAAACAGTCTTCTCCGGGACGAGCCACAATCAAGCGGTTGTAATAATGCCCCTCCGCTTCATATACCGTCGAACCGCAGACAACAGCATTACTTTTCAAAGCCCATTCCTGCATTTTCTCCCTGATCTCGCCGAACCTGACCGCCACGCCCTGTTTTTCAGCCATAGCCGTCTCCATAGTTTTCTTCACCATCATGCAACCCGAAGTAAACATTTCCGGCAATAAAATGAGATCACACCCCTGACAAAAGGCTATTTTTTCTCCGAAACGCCGGAGATTAGCCGTCACATCCCCCCACACCAACTCAGACTGAATTAAAGCAATTTTCATAATTCCCGCCTATTTAAAAGATCCATTCCGGCATTGTTCATAGCACCGCCAGGCAGTAACAACAGCCCGGCGACAGGCAAAACAACCGAATCCTCAAAGATACAATTAATTTTTTAACCATTTTCATTACTTTTGCTCCAGAAAAATCAGCACATCATGAAAACAACCATTATCGGAGTAGCTGGCGGGACAGCCTCAGGAAAATCTACATTGGTGAAAAAACTACAGGATGCATTCGAAGGAGAAAGTGTCATCACCATTTGTCACGACTATTATTACAAAGCACATGACGACATGGATTTTGAAGAACGGACAAAACTGAATTACGACCATCCCGATGCCTTCGACACCGACATGATGATCGATGATATACTGAAATTGAAAAACGGGGAAACCATATTCCGTCCCGTTTACTCTTTCGTCAACCACAACCGTACGGACCAAACCGTACAAGTCGAACCGGCACAAGTGATTATCATCGACGGCATTCTGATTCTGGAAAACCCCAAACTACGGGAACTCATGGATGTAAAAGTTTTTGTAGATACCGATGCTGATGTCAGATTGGGCCGGCGTCTACTCAGAGACGTTCAGGAAAGGGGACGCAGCATAGAATCCGTCCTCACCCAATATTTCTGCACTGTGAAACCCATGCACGATGAATTTGTCGAGCCCTCAAAACGTTATGCCGACATCATCATTCCCCAAGGAGGTTTCAACCCGGTAGCCCTGTCCATGCTCATTCAAAACATCAAAGCCTTGATATAACAAAACATTTCCCCCGAATCCGCCAAGTACGGTCCGGCTGCTGCACTGCAATCAAGCCGCCCGCATCGGACTTACAACATGTCATCGCCCGTAAATCATAAACTTCCGCTTCTATTTTCCACAAGAAAAGTTTTCCGGATATTTAGGATTGGCATCATGATAAGTACTCATAATATAATCCAGATCGGCATCCACATCTCCGGTCGGCCGGAATAACGGACCCACTTCGCAAAATTTTTCCTTATAGTCTATGCGTCCCAAATACACCGGCACTCCCGCAGCTTCCGCTATGACCAGAAAACCTTTTTTCCATTTCTTCCGCTTTTTACGGCTACCCTCGGGCGTAATGCACAAATACATCGAATCCCGACTTTTAAATTCCCGGATCATCTGCTCCACCAAATGACTATCTTTCTTTCCCCGGTCCACCGGAATCACGCGCAAAGCCCGGAGAATAACACCCAAGGGAAAAAAGAAAAACTCTTTCTTCATCAGTATATATGCCGGTATTCCCTGGCTCAGAAACGCCAGTTCCCCCCACACAAAATCCCAGTTCGATGTATGGGGAACAGAAATGATCACCGCTTTTTTCTCCGCCGGTAATTTCCCTTTATAGCTCCATCCGGACAGCCACATGATAAAACGCGCTATATATTTCATCATCCAATGCTTTATAATAGCAGCAAATTTAAACAAAAATTCTTTTGGCATCTCCAAAATAAATACTACTTTTGCATCACAATTTTTCCTTAGGGGTACAATAAGCGGCCAGAAAGCCCACCCCGTGGTATTAACAACAAAAAAGAAAACAAATGTACGCTATTGTTGAAATTGCAGGACAGCAATTTAAAGTAGAAAAAGACCGTAAGGTTTATGTTCACCGTCTGGCAGCGGAAGAAGGAGCACAGGTTGAATTCGACAACGTCCTTCTGGTGGACAACGACGGTCAGGTGAAAATCGGCACGCCGAAAGTAGAAGGAGCCAAAGTCACTGTAAAAGTGTTAAAACATCTGAAAGGGGACAAAGTAATCATTTTCAAGAAGAAAAGAAGAAAAACTTTTGAAAGGAAGAAAGGACACCGTCAATTCCTGACTCAGATTCAGATTGAATCAATCAACGCTTAACAGCCGAAGGCTTATTTTTTGTAACTTCTAAATTATTTATACAATATGGCACATAAGAAAGGAGTCGGTAGTTCCAAGAACGGCCGTGAATCAGAAAGCAAACGATTAGGAGTAAAAATCTGGGGTGGTCAATTTGCCAAGGCAGGTAATATCCTGGTTCGTCAGAGAGGAACTGTACACAATCCGGGCGAAAACGTAGGTATGGGAAGAGATCATACGCTGTTCGCATTGGTAGACGGAACAGTTGTTTTCCGTAAAAAAAGAAACAACAAATCATTCGTTTCAGTGGAAGCTGCTGCAGAATAAACTGAAAGAAATTGAAATATTAGGCTCCTGTATTCTGCATGAATACAGGAGTTTTTTGTATTTTTGAAGCACTAAACGACAAACGTGAAAGAAAGCACGATACTCGTCCGTCCGATTTTGAAAGCTAAAAATAAGATATTATGTTGAATCTGAAATTTATCCAGGAAAACAAAGAAACTGTCATCGAACGACTGGCCGTTAAAAATTTCGATGCCCGTGAGTCTGTTGAAAAGATCATAGCACTTGACAACCTGCGCAAATCTCTTCAGCAAGAAACTGAATCCCAACAGGCACGAATGAATAGCATCGCAAAACAAATTGGCCGGCTGATGCAGTCCGGCGAAAAAGAAGCGGCCGAAAAAGCCCGCCAGGAAACAGCAGACCTCAAAACGTCCATCGCAGAACTGAACAACCGCCGCAATGAGACGGAAACAGAGTTGTCGGGCATTTTGCTTCGTTTGCCCAATATGCCACACAGTTCCGTGCCCCGGGGAAAATCGGAAGCAGACAATGTGATTGTCAAGATTGTTGAGCACATACCTGAAAAACAACCGGACGATCTGCCTCACTGGGAACTGGCCAAACGCTACAGCCTTATCGATTTCGAAACCGGTGTGAAAATTACCGGAGCAGGTTTCCCGCTTTACAAAGGATTGGGAGCCAAACTGCAGCGTGCGCTGATCAATTTCTTCCTGGAAGAAAACATCAAAGCCGGATACCAGGAAGTGCAACCTCCTCTGATGGTCAATGCAGACTCGGGATATGGCACAGGACAGCTACCCGATAAGGACGGACAAATGTATTACGTCAATGAGGACAACCTGTATCTTATCCCTACAGCAGAGGTTCCTGTAACTAACATTTACCGCGATATGATCGTGGATGGCGAAAAACTCCCGCTAAAAAACACAGCATATTCCGCATGTTTCCGCCGTGAAGCCGGTTCATACGGAAAAGATGTGAGAGGACTCAACCGCCTCCATCAATTCGATAAGGTGGAAATCGTACAGATCACCCGTCCGGAACTCTCCTACGAAGCCTTGGACGACATGGTGAAACACGTGGAAGGATTATTGATCAAACTCGGCCTCCCCTACCGGATTGTTCGTTTGTGCGGAGGAGACATCAGTTTCACTTCCGCACTGACCTATGACTTTGAAGTGTTTTCCAAGGCACAGGAAAAATGGCTGGAAGTCAGCTCTGTCTCTAATTTCGAAGAATTCCAGGCCAACCGGCTAAAATTGCGTTTTAAAGACAAAGGCGATAAAAAAACGACAACCTGCCACACCCTGAACGGCAGTGCGCTGGCTCTGCCGAGAATCGTAGCTTCGCTGCTGGAAAACAACCAATGTTCCGAAGGAATCCGCATTCCGGAAGTGTTGCAAAGTTTTATGGGCACCGACATCATAAAATAAGTGAAACAACTGTCCGGAACCGAATGTTTTTCCGACTCCGGACAGCCGTTTCATCCGATGGTCAGGTCGCAGAGACTTTTCTGCCGGCAACCGCTACAACAAAAGGCTTCACTGCCCCGACCTTGTTATTCCGATCCGGCTCTGCCTCTTTGCACAACCTCCTGCAGGCTCCTCTATACAGACCTCAAGAAGCAAAACGGAAGCATTGAAAATAAAATGAGAACTATTTACAACACCAGCTTTATCATTAACGATGAGATCGAACAGGAATGGGTAGATTTTATCCGGGAATGCTATGTTGCGGAAGTACGTCGCCATAAGCTTAGCGATGACGTTATATTCACCAAGGTATCTGTCGACCAGCCGGAAGGAAAGACCTATTCTCTACAACTGGTTTTCGGTAATGAAGAACAAAAAAATCAATTCACCAATTATTGGCTTCCGGACATGGAAAGCAGAATCATCCACCGGTTTCCCAACCAATATGTATGCTTCAGCTGTATACTCACGGAGATTTAAAATATGGAAAAATTAATCATGGGAATCGATCCGGGCACCAATTTCATGGGATATGCCATTATCAAAGTCGCGGAGAAAAAACAAAAACCGATACTGGTGGTCTCAGGCGTTCTGGACATGGATAAGATCAGCGATCCTTACATTAAGTTGCAACGCATTTTCAAGCGTACGCTTCAGGTGATTGACGCTTACCAGCCGGACGAACTAGCCATAGAAGCCCAATTTTACGGCAAAAACGTACAATCCATGCTCAAATTGGGGAGAGCCCAAGGAGTGGCTATCGCTGCTGCCCTGCAACGGGACATTCCCATTTTTGAATATGCTCCGCGTAAGGTAAAAATGAGTGTAAGCGGCTCCGGAACTGCTTCCAAAGAACAAATAGCCCTTTTACTGGGTAAATTCATGACCCTGTCGACCAGCACGAACCTGCTCGATGAAACCGATGCAATTGCAATTGCCTATTGCCACTTTCTCCAAAGTTGCAGTCCGATCTCTACCGAAAATTCCGGCTACAAATCCTGGGCCGATTTTATCAAAAAAAATCCCGGAAAATTACTTTAAAACAAGCAATTTTCCCTCCTGCACTATCCAACCCCTGCCCCAAAACTTGACAAACACACCACTTCGAACAGCAGGTGGTAAAAACACCACCCATCCAATAAGCATTTACAATCTTTATTCCAATTAACATCCGGATTATTTTTGCATATTACAATCAGATCGTATAAGATCATCCAAAAATTTTGAAGCCGCTATGTCTTCCTTAACCGAACGACTGAAACAAGATATCCATTATATTGAAAGCTTAAACAGTTGCATGAACTGCGGAGTATGCACCGCCATCTGTCCTTCAGCAGAATTTTACAACTATGACCCCCGCATCATCGCCGATACCGTACAACGTCAGGACGAAGAGGCATTGGAAAACCTGTTAAAATCTGAAACAATCTGGTATTGCGGTGAATGCATGTCGTGTAAAACCAGGTGTCCCCGCTGCAATACCCCCGGAGGAATTATCATGGCTCTCCGCAGATTATCTCAGGAAAAAGGCTGGTTTACCCAATCGGAAAAAGGAAGACAGCAATTTGCACTCAAACGGGTACTGGGAAACAATATCCTCAATTACGGATATTGCGTGACACCCGATATCGTCAAGCCCGAAATGCATCCCGAACAAGGACCCGTTTGGGAATGGATTTACAAACACCGGGATGAAGTGTACGAAAAAACACATTCCAACTACCGGAAACCAGGAGCAGGCGCATTGCGGAAAGTGGACGACGAATCCCTGAAAGAATTGAATGCCATATTCGAAGTCACCGGAGGGCAGGAATTTATGGAGCAAATTGAAACCTTTTCACAAGAAAAAGCAAAAGAAATGGGGATGGACATGGAAAGCTATTTTCTCCATACCTACACAGATAACAACGGAAGCCACGGAGAAGAATAGACAAATAGCAGATGCAAGTTCAGAACGGAGGAACCCAAAAAGACAGGAAGAAAAATCCGGTACTCAAGTTCAGAGCATGAGAAAGAAGAAAGCAGACGGTAATTTTGTAGTTTAGACCATGAAACTGGAAGGGAAACAACAAATTTGGAAAGATTATCAGAAAGAGATAGCGGACGATCGGTATTATTATGCCCGCAGTTGCATCCGGCAAACCTTTTTTCCGGGATCAGAATGGGCCTATCTGGATATCCTGGGCAACCGGCTAGGCAAAACAGTATTGGACGATCCCAGGCATACTACCTGCACAGGAATTGGATACCATTCTGATGTTGTTCCAGTGGAAACGATTATGACAGTAGTAGCCAGGCATTTCGCTTTAATGACCGAAGCCGGGTTTGAGAATATAACCCCTTCATGTATCACATCCTTCGGTATTTACACAGAAATCCTGCATACCTGGGAAACTCATCCTGAATTAGAGGAAAAGACACGGGAATATTTATGGAAAGCTACCCGCAGAGAATTCCGCAAGCCAGCCAACCTTGCTCATACATCGGACATCATCTATAAATTCCGGCACGAGATTGCAGCACAAAAAAAATACAGTCTGACGGATGTACGCACCGGACGTCCGCTGCAGGTGGTGGACCATATCGGTTGCCACTATGCCAAAATG
>CAZMAE010000080.1:0-4832 GCA_964564205.1 uncultured Odoribacter sp.
CCCTCCTTCTCCGAACTACCCGAAGTCACTCTGGTGATTGCCGCATACAACGAAGAAGATGTGGTAGATCTGAAAATGAAAAATTGCAAAGCTTTAACCTATCCGGCCGAACGATTGCACATCTTGTGGATTACCGATGGCAGCACCGACCGTACCAACGAAAAACTAGCCGCCTATCCTGAAGCGACCGTATATCATCAGCCGGAACGGAAAGGAAAAACGGCGGCCCTCAACCGGGCAATGCAATTTGTCAAAACACCTTTTACGGTTTTTACCGATGCCAACACCATGCTGAACGAAGAAGCAATGCTCGAAATCATAGCGCCTTTCAGTAACCCGGAAGTGGGATGTGTGGCCGGGGAAAAAAGAATTATGGTGCATGAAAAGGATAACGCCAGCGCCGGAGGTGAAGGTTTCTACTGGAAATACGAATCCAGGCTTAAAGCTTGGGATTCCCGTTTATATTCTGCTGTCGGAGCGGCAGGGGAATTATATGCTATCCGGACCCGGCTGTTCGAAAAATTACCGGAGGATACTCTGCTCGATGATTTCATGCTATCGATGAAAATCGCATTCCAAGGATATAAAATCGCTTATTGCGATACGGCTTATGCACTGGAAGACAGTTCTGCCGACATGTGTAATGAGGAGAAAAGAAAAATCCGGATTGCAGCAGGAGGCTTACAGTCCATTCACCGCTTGCAGCACGATCTATTCTCCCGTCCATTTCACCTGGCTACCCTTAAATTTCAATACCTCTCCCATAGGGTACTGCGCTGGTCCGTCACCCCGGTACTGCTTTTTCTGCTGTTGCCCTTAAATCTTTTATTGACGTTTTATCCGGTCTTTTCTTCTTTCTATTGCACAATACTCCTCCTTCAGGTTCTTTTTTACCTTCTGGGATTCCTGGGGTATCTGATGCAAAAAAAACACATCAGAATCAAACCGCTTTTTATTCCCTATTACTTTCTTTTTATGAACCTGAACGTTTTGAAAGCCTTCGGTTATCTCCGGAAAAACAAAGGCAACGGAGCCTGGGAAAAAGCAAAACGCAAAACAGCCCTGGCCTGAATTCAATTCTCCCGTCTTTTCTGTACGGGGATCTCGTACACATCCCCGTCCGAACAAATAAAGGTCTCCGAAAAAACAGCCCGGGCTTCAGGCAAAAGGCAGGAAGGATCGGCATAACGGGCTGAAAAATGCCCCAACAGTAATTTCCTGACTTCAGCAGCCTTCGCCACCTGGGCAGCCTGCTCAGCTGTACTATGAAAACTATCCCTGGCTAATATTTCATCCGCTTTGCCATAAGTTGCTTCATGATACAACAGGTCTACTCCTTTCACAAAGTCGGCAAAACGCTCTCTAAAAAGAGTATCTGTCATGTAAGCATACGAACGGGCAGGTGGCGGAGCGACAGTCAATCGCCCGTTGGCAATAATCTCGCCTGAAGGAGTGATATAATCGGCTCCCTGCTTCAGATATTGCATAAAAGCTACCGGGACTTTCCATTCCGCCGCTCTGTCTTTCAGTATTGTCCGCTCCCGTTCTTTCTCACGGAATAAAAAGCCACAAACCGGAGCTTCATAATGATGCTTTAAGGGAAAAGAGGAAACCGTCACCACATTGTCTTCATAGATCACCTCTTCCCGGCGGCTCAAAGCATGAAAAACAACCGGAAATGAAAGACGGCTATGCATGATTTTCTGCTGGCAAGCCATGATTTCCTGCAAACGGGGATCGGCATAGATATGCATCTCGCCTCTCCGCCCTTGCAGGGAAAGGGTGGACAGGAAACCCGGCAATCCGAAGAAATGATCGCCGTGCAAATGGGAAATGAAGATATGATTGATCTTATTGTACGGTACATGAAAGCGCCTCAACCGATGCTGAGTCGCTTCGGAGCAATCAATAAGAAAATGCCGCTCAAGTACATTGAGTACCTGAGCGGCAGAATTTCTGTTAGCAGTGGGAATGGAAGAACCACATCCCAATATTGTCAACTCGAATTTCATGATCTGCGATTTATGATCCCGGATTCGCGATTTCACCGTCCCCGTCATTCACACGGAGAGGACTTCCGCTCCTCCTCAATCGTTCATCGTTCGTCGCTTATTCTTTGTTTTCTTTTGCAGCTGCTGCAGCATTGGCAACCATCTGCTCTTTCAAGGCTGCCAATTCGGTAATGTCTCCCAAAGTGGTTTTTTCAAGTTTATCCTTCACTTGTTTCACTGCCTTTTTGGTTGACTTCTCTTCAGCGTTCTTCTTTGCTTTCTCTTCGGATTTCTGAGCATCCTCGAAAACGCGGGAGTGAGAAACTATGATCCGTTTGGCAGCTTTGTTGAATTCGATCACTTTGAATTCCAACTTTTCGTCCACCTTAGCCTGAGAACCGTCTTCTTTCACCAAATGACGGGGAGTAGCAAACCCTTCTACGCCATAAGGTAGAGCCACTACGGCACCCTTGTCGAAAATTTCGGTAATGGTACCTTCATGAATTGAATCCACGGTAAAGATGGTTTCAAATACATCCCACGGATTCTCTTCCAGCTGTTTGTGACCCAAGCTCAACCGGCGGTTCTCTTTGTCGATTTCCAATACAACCACTTCAATCGGAGCTCCGATCTGAGTAAATTCTGCCGGATGTTTCACCTTCTTCGTCCAAGACAGGTCAGAGATGTGGATCAATCCGTCTACGCCTTCTTCGATTTCAACGAATACACCGAAATTCGTGAAATTGCGTACAGTCGCAGTATGTTTGGTGCCTACGCCATATTTTTCTTCAATATTTTGCCACGGGTCAGCCTTCAGCTGCTTGATGCCCAAAGACATTTTCCGTTCTTCACGGTCCAGCGTCAACACAACGGCTTCCACTTCGTCACCCACTTTCATGAAATCCTGGGCAGAACGCAAATGCTGCGACCATGACATTTCAGATACATGGATCAAACCTTCTACACCCGGAGCAATTTCTACGAATGCACCATAATCAGCCATCACCACAACTTTACCTTTTACCGTATCGCCCACTTTCAGTTCTGCGCTCAGAGCATCCCAAGGATGCGGAGTCAACTGTTTCAAACCTAAGGCGATCCGCTTCTTCTCATCGTCAAAATCCAAGATCACCACGTTCAGTTTCTGATCCAGGGTTACGATTTCATTCGGATGATTTACACGGCCCCATGACAGGTCGGTGATGTGGATCAATCCGTCTACGCCGCCAAGGTCGATGAATACACCGTAAGAAGTGATATTTTTAACAGTTCCTTCAAGAACCTGTCCTTTTTCCAGTTTAGAAATAATGTCTTTCTTCTGCTGTTCGAGTTCAGCTTCGATAAGAGCTTTGTGCGATACAACAACATTCTTGAATTCCTGGTTGATTTTAACCACCTTGAATTCCATTGTTTTACCAACATATACATCGTAATCACGGATCGGTTTCACATCGATCTGAGAACCCGGCAAGAAAGCTTCGATACCGAATACATCGACGATCATACCACCCTTGGTACGACATTTAACGAAACCTTTAATGATTTCATCTTTTTCCAATGCTTCGTTCACACGGTCCCAACTGCGCAATGCGCGTGCCTGTTTGTGTGAAAGGGTCAATTGACCTTTTTTGTCCTCCTGAGTTTCTACATAAACTTCAACTTTATCCCCTACTTTCAGGTCTGGATTGTAGCGGAATTCGTTCAAGGAGATGATACCGTCCGATTTGTAGCCGATGTTGACCACCACTTCTCTTTTGTTCATAGAGATCACGGTACCTTCGACAACCTCTTTTTCTCCTACTTTTGAGAGCGTTTCAGCGTATTTCTGAGTCAACGCTTCTTTTTCGGATTCAGGAACGACTACATCGTTGGCATAGGCATCCCAATCAAAATTATCATCTGGCTCAGCACTTGTAACCGGAGCCACGTTTTTCACGTTTTTTTCTGCAGTTTCCATCTGCATCTCTTTTTGTTCTTCTGACATAAATTTAATTGTTTCCTATCTAATAAGTTAGACATTATTTTGAATCGGCCGCAAAGGTAATAATAATAATCTGTTTTACAACTATTTTCACTAAAAAAGTATTTCTACTCCGCCAACAAATCCGGCCGCAAGCTTTTTGTCCGCTCAAAGGCGATTTTTTCCTGCCATTCCTGAATCTTGGCATGATTGCCCGACAACAGGATATCCGGTACCTTCCACCCGTTGAACTCCGACGGACGGGTATACACCGGAGGCGCCAGCAGATTATCCTGAAAGGAATCGCTTAAAGCCGAACTCTCGTCATTCATCGCTCCCGGTATCAGGCGTACGATGGCATCGGTCATCACACAGGCCGGGAGCTCCCCTCCCGTCAGCACGTAATCTCCTACGGAAATTTCCCGGGTCACCAAATAATCCCGTATACGCTGATCAATCCCCTTGTAATGTCCGCAAAGAATCATAATATTCTCCTTTAAAGACAATTCATTGGCCATCTTTTGATTGAATGTCGGAGCATCCGGTGCGGTATAAATAATCTCATCATAATGCCGCTGCGTCTTCAACTCATTGATGCAATCAAAAACCGGCTGGATCATCATCACCAACCCAGCTTCTCCTCCGAAAGGATAATCATCCACCTTCCGGAACTTATCCTTCGACCAATCCCGGATATTGTGAATGTGAATCTCCACAATTCCCTTATCCTGCGCCCGCTTAATAATAGAATGATTCAGAGGACTGACCAACAATTCCGGGACCACACTCAATATATCGATACGCATATTCTCCGTTGCTTAAGTTTACGGCTGCAAAGATAATAAAGCCACAGTCAGTATCAAATTTTTTAAGGTTGACGG
>CAZMAE010000081.1:0-3884 GCA_964564205.1 uncultured Odoribacter sp.
TGGCGTAATAACCGGAGTCTGGGATTTACGGTTGATTACGACCGATTGCTGTCGAACATTGGTTATTATATAATCGCTCAACTCCGCAAGCGACACATTACCTTTGCTATCCTGCAATTTTTTCAGCAGGAAGTAAGTGAACAGTCCGTGTCCTTTCTCTTTGTAGGGGAAAGCTGTCTCGTCGTCGGAGGCTGCACTGAGAATCACCATATTCCCTTGCGGAGCCTCCTGTTTGGCCTTTAACGCCACTCCGCGAGCCGAAGCCAGCATTCCGCCGTCGCGATTGGCCCCGCTGAAGCAGGCGTCGAGAAAAACGACGACAGACTTGGCATTCAGGCTTCCGAGTTCGCTGTAAAGGCGATTCAGAGAATAGCATCCTTCCGTCTGTGTACCGTCGGCATCAACCGGCAACAGGAAGGCATCCTTCGTCGCTTCATTCGGTATTCCATGCCCGGCGTAATAGAAGATGACGCGGATGTCACCCGGATAAGCCGCGGCGATATCCTTAATGTCCCGCAATGCCCGAATCATCACACCGAACGAAGCATCCTGATAGAACCTGATATTGTTTTTAGGCAAACCGAGTGTTTTCTGGCAATACCGGCTGAAAGTCGCTCCGTCGTTCAGTGCCATCGGAACCTTGGAAACCATCGCATAATTCTCGTTGGAGATGATAACTGCAAAAGTTTTGTCATTGACGAACTTTGTTTCCGGAATGTTCTTATCGACGTCCGACGTTGCTGTTCCAGCCTTGATATTTTGTGTGCTTACATGTGAACCGGACGAAGCCGATGTCGTTTCCGCACGGGCGAACATATCGCTGCTGATAGGGTCGAACGAAACATCGACAACCGTCTCTACGTAATTAAGTTCCTTGTCGCCATCGTAACGGTACGTATTTCCGGTTGGAGTAACGAACGTCAGGCTGGCAAGGGTCAGTTTGTCGTTGTTGATATAAAACTCCGGATTCTTGAACTGCATTCCGCTCCAACTGCTTTCGAAAACCTTGGCCTCGTTGTTTTCGCGCGGAACGGGAACTATCAGTTGGCCGTATTTGGATTCGACCAGAAAGACGCGATTCTCGGCATCATAGGGCTTGAGCAACATGTCGTTGAAGCGTATTCGCTGCGTATAGGTCTTGATATAATCCGCCTCGGCCGCCTTCTTTAACTCTTCCACCTTGGCATTACGGGTCTGCTCGGTTACACGTAAGCGGTACTCGTCCACGGTCTCGTAAGGGTCCTTGTTCTGCCACTTTCGGATTCGGCTTTCGACATACTCTTTGGCAAAACTGGAATACAGGGGTGCTTCATCGGGTGAATACGCCGGTCCGGCGGCGTTGCTGACTCCGGAGGCAGTATTTGCCGCGACAAGATTGCTCGGCGTGGCGCTGCTCGTCGAAGCGGCCTTTTTGGAATAGGTCATCAAAGCCGGTGTAACATTAGCCGCCACGGTCTGCGCCCCTATTGATGAGAGTTTCGCGTTCACTATATCCAGTTGGCTTTGGTCACCCATACAACTGTAAGCCGTAGCAAGTGCTTGAGTATACTTGACCGAGGTGGGATCATTGGCAACAATCTCCTGCAATGTGGTGGCTGCCGCAGAGAAATAATCCTTCGCCTGACGAGAATAACTTCTCATCGTAGTCTCGTTCTGCTCCATACTTGCCCGATTGTAATACAAGACTCCCAGATTATAGTAGTTCAATGCAACATGCTGCACAATGTTCAGACTGTTGGGTCTCGACTGTCGCATACGGGTGTAGATGTTCAGCGCTTTTTGGAACTCCTGCGTATCCTCGTAAAGTTTGCCCTGAATATTCAGCAGAGTTTCGTCATTCGGTTTCAGAGCAAGGGCTTTGGTAACGAACTTTTGCAGATTTTCGTTGTCCTCACGATCGATACAGTTGTTGATGGCCATCGACAACATATTGAAATCATTGGGATAATTGTTAGTTCCCTCGCTCAGCACGCTCATGGCCAAATCATAATTCCGGATATTCATACAGGCCTTGGCCATATATCGGTAAACATTCTGCCGGTTTTTCTGCTCGCCGGTATCCAAATAGACGCGGAAATAGTTTATAGCCCTGTCATAATCTCGGATATTGAATGTCCCCGAAGCCGCGAAATAGGCCATAGTCGGGAAATAGTCGTCGCGAACGAATACCTCTCCCCGAAAAGCTTCCATCAACGGGATATCCATGAACGCCTGAGCAAACAGCAGAGCATTCTGCTGATTGCCGTGGCTGGAATTATAGGCAGCCCCGTTCTGGAGAAACGGATAGAGTTCGCGCAACGTATTTTTTGCCTGGACATAAGCCGGAGTATTGGGTGTCGCGGAATTTAACACTGCCGCATATTCCGCATAACACTTATAGAGTGCAGCGTAAATTGCAGCTTCGTCTCCGCCCTCGGCCCGCATCCGGTTGAACTGCCGGTAACTTGCATTCGCCGATTCCAAAGTCTGAGCCTGCGTCGGCGCGGCATACGACACAAGCAAGAGAAGAATCGCAAGAATTTGCAACATCTTCATGGTCAAGACACTTTTCAAAGTTAGAATCATGGTTCCGGTTGTATCAGAATGCATCCACAAAGACGAACTCAACAGTTATACGGCGGAATTCGCCGCCTTTTCCTTCGGTTACCTCGATATTGTGGCGATAGTTTGTCTTCATCTCACTCAACGCCGGGAGATTTTTGCCGATATACTCCCGAACACCGACTGCACGCAGAAATGCCAACTGCTCATTTGTGGTGATTCCCGAGCTCTTCGTGACGGTGATGTTGCTCAAGTTATCGTTCTTGTATACCGGTTCCTCGACGAAATCACCATACGTGCCGTCATAAGCAATCCGACCATTGATGGGAAGACCGTCCGCCATTCCGTTGATTTGAATTTGCAGACTCTTGCCCGGCTTGACATACTGCTTAAAGTCTGTTTCAAATGCCGTCTTGATAATTTCAAGCATGGACTGTGCGGCACCGGAATCCTCTGCCTTGTATTTACCCGGAGCGAAATCCTCCTGCGCTGAGAAGCCCTTTTCTACTTCATAGGCAAAACCGATTGCATAATTCATGATTTTTTTGCCATTGGCATCCAGATCGGAGACAATGCGTGCCTCGACCGAAATATTCGTATGGTCCGAGATGGTATTCTGCTTCTTTGCGAGGTCGACGATTTTCTCCTTTATATCGCGTAGTTTCATTTCCTCCATATTGGATTGCTGGATGAGTTCCAGAGGCACAAAACTATCATCCGACTGGAGATAAGCGAGCGACTGACGGTTCAGATTATCGAATACGTAGGTCTTCCCCGAAGCCTTATTGTATACTTCAGCATAAATCAGCTCGAACTTATCCTGCTTCGTCAGACCGTATTTAGCATTGCGGAATTCGAGATTGCCCGCGTCCATGAAATCGTTTACTTCGTTTACGGGGACAGTCAGATAAATGGTAGGCATGGTATTGAAATTCACCTCCAGCATATTGGATTCCGGATTGTAACTTCCCAAGGTTACGTTTGACATGGCAACCAGATTGTCGGCCATTCGTGTGGCAATTTCCTGCTCGAAGAGCCGCATTTGTTCGGCTCGGGTCTCGTCATTGACACGGAGCCGGTACTCTTCGAGTGTTTCGCCGGGCATCATCTTCATCCAGTCATTCATACGCTCATTCAATTCATCCGCAAGAAGTTTGGTGTAGTTCGGCGTTAATGCACTCATTAGTTTGTAGGTAATGGAGGAGGCGGTATTGTAGGCAAGAAATATCTGTTTCTTGCCGTCACAGAGAAATCTTGCATCGGAAATACCTCCTTCATTATTATCCACATAACTGCGATCTTGATCATCCATCAAATTCAGCAGTGCGATACGGGTGTTGCCG
>CAZMAE010000082.1:0-10368 GCA_964564205.1 uncultured Odoribacter sp.
GACGCATCGCCGCCATCCGCAGAATCCTCCCCGACTGCGGCATCTCTACAGATGTATTTGTCGGTTTCCACGATGAGAGCGAGGAAGACTACCGACAAACCCTGGAACTGATGAAAGAAGTCGGATTCGATCTGGCTTATATGTTCAAATATTCGGAGCGGCCAGGAACTGTTGCCTCAAAGAAATTGCCGGACAACGTGGATGAAGCAACCAAAGGGCGCCGGCTACAGGAATTAATCGACTTGCAGACAGGCTGGTCGCTGGAAAGCAACCATAGAGACATCGGAAAAACCTTCGAAGTACTGGTGGAAGGAATATCCAAAAAAAAGGCCGACGAAATGGTCGGACGAAACAGCCAAAATAAAGTGATTGTTTTCCCCGCCAGAAACCTGCCCATCGGCTCCCTGGTAAACGTCAAAGTGACGGATTGTACCTCGGCGACATTGATAGGACAGTTGACCGACTGAATAGACAACAGCAGTAGCATGGAGAATTTTCGCAAACTACAAAGTGAAGAATTAAACCGCATTAGTACGGAAGAGTTCAAACAAGCTCCGAAAGTACCGGTAGTGATCATCCTCGACAATATCCGGAGCCAGAATAACGTCGGTTCAGTATTCCGTACCTCGGATGCTTTCAGAATAGAAAAAATATACCTTTGCGGAATCACAGCCACACCCGAAAACCGGGAAGTTCATAAGACAGCCCTGGGAGCAGAAGATGCCGTCGATTGGGAATACCAAAAAGATACGCTGACAGTCGTCGGCCACCTGAAGGCCGCAGGCTACCGGATCTTTTCCGTCGAACAAACCGAAAACGCCACATCGCTCGAAAAATTCAGTATCGATACCAACCAGAAGTACGCACTCATTTTCGGCAATGAAGTAAAAGGCGTGCAGCAAACCGTCATCGATGCCTCCAACGGTTGCATCGAGATCCCGCAATTCGGAACTAAACACTCTTTCAATATTGCCGTCACCGTCGGTATTGTGCTGTGGCAAACCATGCATCCATTGCTAAACCGGTTCAAATGACAAAACGATGTCCTTTACGACCGTTTTTCATACACCGGGACCTTAGACCCGCCCGGATAAGGCATTATATATCCGGGTCACTTCAACCGCAGCTTTGACATCGTGTACCCTCAAAATACGGGCTCCCTTCAAAAGGGCTATCGTATTGAGAGCCGTGGTCCCGTTCAAAGCTTCTCCGGGTCCTTCTCCCAACAATTTATATATCATCGATTTTCTGGAAATCCCCACCAACAAAGGATATCCCAACTCCAGAAAGGTATCCGTCCCGTCCATCAAACGATAATTATGAAGCAAACTCTTACCGAAACCGAAACCCGGATCCAGGATAATGTTATCGGTCCCCAGGGCATTCAGCCGATGGATACGTTCAGTGAAAAACTGCCTAACCTCTCCGACAACATCTTCATAACAGGGATTCTTTTGCATTGTTTGCGGTGTCCCCTGGATATGCATCATGATATAAGGCAATCCGGTTTTGGCCACCATTTCGAACATTCCTTCATCCATTGTACCTCCCGAAATGTCATTCACAATCACCGGTCCCAGACAAGAATTAATTTCCTCCGCCACTTTCGCCCGAAAGGTATCGATAGAAATCAGGGCGCGGGGATAGTATTTTCGCACCAACTCCACTGCCCATGCCAACCTTCCGAGTTCCTCCTTCTCTTCGACACAAGCAGCACCGGGACGTGTGGAATAAGCCCCCACATCGATAATACCGGCTCCCTCCTCCATGATCTGATGAATCCGTTCAATCAAACTGACCTCACTCAGGTATTTCCCTCCATCATAAAACGAATCAGAAGTAACATTCAATATTCCCATAACCACCGGAAGAGAAAGATCCAATTCCTGGCCGCCTAACTTGATTATTTTCATCGGTTCAAATTTTGATATTTTTACAGTTGTTAAAGTTTATCCTGCAATCGGTCCTGTCCTTCTGCTTCTTCCCGTTCCATTACACAACCGCTGAAATCTTTCGGTTATAAACTCCGGATGAAGCTATCGTCCATCAACTTTTTTTGCTAAATTTACAGCATCAAAATTACAATTTGTTTTTATATTTTAAAGCTATGCCTGACACAGCACAAGAGTATGATATCGTCATAGAAACATGCAAAGACATTTTTCTGAAAAAAATGCATGACTACGGGACTGCCTGGAGAATACTACGTGCCCCCTCCGTAACGGATCAGATTTTTATTAAGGCAAACCGTATCCGGAGTATTGAAGAAAAAGGAATATGCAAAATCGACGAAGGAATCATCCCGGAATTCATAGGCATCGTCAATTATTCCATTATGGGATTGATACAACTGGAATTGGGACCGGGAGAAGACACTCCTGCAGGACAGGAGAATGTTGCCCGGTTGTATGAAGCATACTTCCGGAAAGCTAAAAAACTGATGCTGGACAAAAATCACGATTACGGAGAAGCCTGGCGCAGCATGCGGATCAGTTCGTACACCGATTTGATCCTGATGAAAATCAAAAGAACCAAACAAATAGAAGACCATCAAGGGAATACATGGATTTCCGAAGGTATAGACGCCAACTATTACGACATGATCAACTATGCCGTCTTTGCTCTAATCCGTCTTACTGTTGAAGAAAATACCCCGAACAACTGAGACAACTCAACCATGAAAAGGTGTGCAAAACTAAAATGCAGAATACCATGAAACTTTTAAGGAATATTTGCCGGATTTTAACCGGATCAGTATTTATCTATTCAGGCTTTGTCAAAGGTATCGATCCCCTGGGGTCCACCTACAAATTCACAGATTACTTTCATGCTTTCCACATGAGCTGGATGACGGGAAGTGCTTTATTTCTCTCCTTTCTCCTATCCTTATCCGAATTCATCATCGGAGTCTGTCTTTTCCTGAACATAAAAACCCGGTGGGCAGCCTGGGGAGCCTTTCTGTTTATGGCTGTATTCACCCCATTGACGTTGATCCTGGCTATAAAAAATCCCGTCTCCGATTGCGGCTGCTTCGGCGACGCCCTGGTATTGAGCAACTGGGAAACTTTCTGGAAAAATATAATCCTGCTTCTTATGACACTAGTCATATTCTACAATAAGCAGAAATTTAAATCCTGGTTTAATCTTCTGGAACAAACTCTCCTTATCGGCTGTACACTCATTTTCATATTATGCATCGAATTTTATTCCTACCGTCATTTACCTCTTCTCGACTTCCGGCCCTATGCTATCGGCAGGAATATCAGCGAAGAAATGACTATTCCCGAAGGAGCATCTCCCGATGAATATGAGATCACCTTAAAATACCGGAACAAAAACACAGGAGAAATAAAAGAGTTTACCGAACAAAACTATCCCTGGCAAGACACCGTAAACTGGGAATATGCCAGTTCATCGGAAAAATTAATCCGGGAGGGATACAAAGCTCCCATCCACGATTTTGTCATCGAACATCCTTCAGACGGAGATATCACTCAGGATGTTTTGCAAGATAAAGATTATACGTTTCTGGCTGTCTATTACAATATCGGCAAAGCCAATCCGGAACAGCAGGAAAAGCTGAACCGGCTGGCAGCCTATGCACAGGAAAAAGGATATCGTTTTTATGGTCTTACCGCCTCGTTAAACGAAGATATCCGGAAATACACCGAAACACATCAGGTGCCTTATGACTTTTGTTCCACCGACGAAATACAACTCAAAACCATGATCCGTTCAAATCCGGGACTGGTTTTACTCCGGGAAGGAACTATTTTGAATAAATGGAGTCACCGGGATCTTCCGGAACCGGAAGATTTTAAAAATAAAGAATTGGCATCTTATTGTTTGACACAACAACAAAGTCTGACCGATAAATATCTCGTATGGACCTTCATCTTAGGCTATCTGGGAGTATTGTTGCTTTATATGGTGAAAAAATATAAAAAATAACGAATAAGAAAACGCACTTAAAAACGATAAATTATGAGAAAAAAAATGGTTGCCGGCAACTGGAAGATGAATAAAACACTTCAGGAAGGCATAGAACTGGCAAAAGAAGTAAATGAAAAAGTAAAAGCTGCCCATGCAAAGGATGTAACAGTAGTAATCGGCACTCCTTTCATTCATTTGTCCGAGGTGAATAAAATCGTCGATTCCACGGTTATTGCCGTCTCCGCGCAAAACTGTGCAACTGAAGAAGCAGGGGCTTACACCGGAGAGGTATCTGCCGCAATGATAGCATCAACCGGAAGCACTTACGTGATCCTGGGCCATTCTGAAAGAAGAAGCTATTATGGAGAAACGGATGAAATTCTGGTCAGCAAAGTAAAACGGGCACTGGAAAATAAACTCGAAATTATTTTCTGCGTAGGTGAAGCATTAGCCGACAGAGAAGCCGGAAAACATTTTGAAGTAGTCAAATCCCAATTGGTAAACGGACTGTTCAATTTATCCGCCGAACAATTCGCACATATCGTCATTGCCTACGAACCCGTATGGGCCATTGGAACAGGTAAAACTGCCACTTCTGCTCAAGCCGGAGAAATGCACGCTTTTATCCGTAAAACGATTGCCGAAAAATATAACGGGGAAGTTGCCGATCAGACATCCATTCTTTATGGAGGCAGCTGCAATGCAAAAAATGCAAATGAACTTTTCTCAGAACCCGACGTGGACGGCGGATTAATCGGCGGAGCTTCCCTGAAAGCCGATGATTTCCTGGCTATCATCCAAGCACGCCAAAATCATTAAGCAGGAAGCCCTGCGGCAAAAAATTCAGGAATACCCCAAAAGCAGCCCATCGGTAAGCACTCTCCGATGGACTGCTTTTGAGTATCTCCGCATTTCAATGCAATGTTCCTTCCTCATTTACCGTCGAACAGCTCCATTGCTCTCCATACTTCAACATTTGTTCCAAGAAATCTGCAGGATAACTGATTTTCACATCCACAATTTTCCCATCCTTGATCACCGGACTGTAATCCGGATTGATAAAACCAGCATAAGGAGCGACTCCCAAAGCTTCATAACGGCCCAACACTTCCCGATGCAGGTCTGCGTCTACATCAACCCCATAGGTTTCAATCAGATCACGGGCTGCCTCATAATCTCCTTCCGACTTTATGCGTTGCACCTCAGCCAGTAAAGTACCAAACAGTTCCCGAAGCTTCTCATAATCCTGAATGATAAAATAAGTTTTCCCGTCTCTTTTCACCCGTAAGACGACCTTCTCCTCCTTTCCTTTTTCATAAGCCCACGCAGCAATTGTTTGCCGGTTACGCATATGCGCTTCTTCCAAACGATCGCCCAAGCGGATACGTGTCAACTGAACCATCAACCCGTTGCGAATATAGCTGTCATATTCCGCTTTAGCCGCTTCAACAGAAGGAAGAATCCCCAATTCCACCAATTTCGGATCCATAATATAATAGAGAGCAAAAAGATCTGCCCTGGCCTCTTCCAAAGCGGAGTAATAATTCCGAAGGACTTCCGTTGTTATTCCCGGAAGCATCTTACCGGAACCGTGTCCCAAGCATTCATGCAAATCGGTATGTACGCTACTGCCTAAAGCCCCGTATTCCCGGGCAATCCGGATTTCTTCGTCTGTAGCTGCAAATTCGTCCAAAACCCCCGAAGTGCTTGCCGCTTGGTCATAAGCATAAGTAATGTTATCCAACGTGACGGATTTACTACCGTACTGCTCCCTGATCCATTCAGCATTCGGTAAATTTATCCCGATCGGAGTTGCAGGATGACAATCCCCGCCCAACATGGCTACTTGCATCACCCTCGCAATCACTCCCTTCACTTCGCTTTTTTTGAAACGACTGTCAATAGGTGCATGCTGTTCGAACCAGAGTGCATTTTCCGCCAAAAGACGCGTCCGCCTGCACGCATCAACATCGACAATCTCCACAACAGCTTCCCAGCTGGCCTTATATGCCAACGGATCGCCGTAAACCTCTATAAAACCATTGATGAAATCAATTCTGGAACCGGTGTCTTTTAACCATTCTATGGAAAAAGTGTCAAACAAGGCCAGATCTCCGGTTTTGTAATATTCTATCAATAAGCGGATAACTTTTTGCTGTTGCTCATTGCAGGCATAAGCCACCGCTTTTTCCAGCCAATACACCACCCGGCTCAATTCCTCCCCATATCTTCCCCCGACTTTCCAGACTTCTTCCCGGATTTCTCCTTCCCCGTCTTTTATCAGCGTAGAATTAAGCCCGCGGGAAACCGGACGTTTTTCATCCGTACCCACTCCTTTATAAAACTGTTCCACCTCCTTTTGGGTAACCCCGGAATAATAATTATTGGCAGAAGCTTGAATCAGATCGGCTCCTTCATCCAGGACCACTCTTTTGGACATATAACAAGGATCAAAAATAATCCGTTCCAATTCCTGAAATAACTCAGGCCTTCCGATAGCAATCAGCAAATGCCGGAAATACTCCCGGGAAAATGCGGGAACAAACTTATCCATGGAATAATGATGGTGAACGCCATTGGCAAAAAAAACCTTCTTTGCATAAATCATCAATTCCTGAAACTCTACGGTTTCCCGATTCCCGGCGTAATCTCTGATAATCCACTCCAAGGCTTTACGGACCCGCAAGTTATAACAGTTATTCTGATCCCATAAAATATCCCGGCCCGCTAATGCAGCCTGGCTCAAATAATATATGAAAATCCGTTCATCAGGACTCAACGACTCAAAAGCCGGCACCTGATAACGCAATATTTTAATATCACTGAATTGCTCCGTTTGCCATACAAAATCTTTCATTTCTCTGCTATCCGTTATGTTACAGGTCTTCTCCTCTTTTTCCATATTCCTGGCTATTCCTCTACATTCTCCTCACATCTCCATTCCCCGCCTCTCAAGATCAATGCATCATAAAACGCCTCCGGCCCGTAAAATGCAAAACGACCTTCATATTTCCGACCGACAGGTACCAAATGATCAAAGATAATACGTTTGCCTCCCTTATTCTGTTTCAAGGTCATACTTCATTTCGCAAAGAAGTAAAATAATCTTGAACATCTACAGTCCGCTCTATCATCCGGAATCCTTTTTTTTACTCAAGAACCTTTCCAATATTTCATCAGAAGATTTAATAGCATGTTTATACCACTGAAACAACACCTCATCTCTCCTTTCGGCCGACAGACGCCAATCCACCCCGCATTCCCGCAACCGGCGAACCACGCTATACATTACAATAGCAGCACAAACACTGACATTCAAACTTTCTGTAAAACCATACATCGGCACTTTGACAAATTCATCTGCCTGCGATATAACGGTATCTGAAAGCCCTGTCAGCTCAGTGCCAAAAAAGAAAGCCATTTTCCCCTTTGCCAAATCCAGCTCTTCTAACCGAATATCATTCGTATGCGGCGTTGTGGCAATAATACGGTATCCCTCAGCCCTCAGCTCATCAATTGTATGCGGAGTATTATCGGTCAAGGAATTGTGTCGGTGTAAAGTCAGCCATTCCCTGGCTCCCTGAGACACGGTCGAAGTGGAGTCATAATGATTCCGGTTCTCTATCAAATGGACGTTCTGAATGCCATAACAATCTGCAGAACGCATGACTGCACTCTGGTTATGCGACTGATACAAATCTTCCAGTACCACAGTCGCATAATCGGTTCTTTCCTCAACCAAACGGTCAAACAAAACGTTTTTTTCATCCACTACAAAATTTCTCAGGTATTCCACCAATTCCCTTGTTGTTGCCATACAACTGTTCATTAACTGACAGGCCTGATTTTCTGCCCCAGGCCTGCTACATTTCACGTCCTGCTTTCCGTCCTCCTATGATCTAAGATTTTTTCTTTGCAAAATATTTCCACAAAGGCGCAACATGCAATCCTTGTTTGATCTGATCTTTCTCCAAAAGCCCCAATACCTCGTTCGGCGTCAATAATTCCACCGCAATATCCTCGGTTGCTTCCGGATGACTTTCTGAAATCTTTTCAACATCTGTCGCTAAATAACAATAAGTCAGATTCGTATGAGTACCCGGATTCACCGAAATGATCATCCATTGTTCCCATTTTCCTTTTCCGTAACCCGTTTCTTCCCATAGTTCCCTTTGAGCAGCCTCCAACGGACTTGCATCTGCAGCATCGACAACTCCCGCACACAGTTCATAATCTACCTGTCCTAAACCATGGCGATACTGCCGCTCCAGGACCATCATTCCTTCTTTAGTGACAGCAATTACGTTTATCCATTCCGGATATTCCATTACATAATACGAAGGAATTATGCTTCCATTCGGCAACTGCACTTTTTCTTTTCTCACCGTAAACCAAGGCTCTTGATGGATATACTGTGACGCCAATACTTTCCATTTATCTATTTGCTGTTTTCCCATCTTGAAAAAGGATATAATGCAAAAGAAGGGGTGTTTGGAACGAAACACCCCTTCTTTTATTAATGTATTGATCAGAATTGATCTGCCAACTCAGCGCCTGCTTTAAATTTAACAACTTTCTTTGCCGGGATGGTAATGGTCTTGCCGGTCTGAGGATTTCTTCCGCTTCTTTCACTTCTTTCAGATATAGAAAAAGATCCGAATCCAATTAAAGATACTTTATCCCCACCTTTCAGAGCTTCACCAACAGTAGAAACAAAAGCTTCCAAAGCTTTTTTAGCATCTGCCTTCGTCAAACCTGCTTTTTCTGCAATAGCGTCGATTAATTGAGCTTTATTCATACTACAAATTTTTTAGGGTTAGAATTTTAAACCTATTCTCTACAGACAAATGTAACGAATTTATTGACTTAATCAATACTTTTCAAAAAAAAAATCAATATTTTCCTGTTTTTTCTGAAAAAAGTCTTTATTCAGGCCATAAATTCATTCCGTTCATAAACTACTGTACGCTTGACAAATAATACGATCAGCACATTTTTCCCCATCCATAGCTGCCGATATGATTCCACCAGCATAACCGGCACCCTCCCCGCAAGGATACAATCCTTTCACTTCCGGATGCATCATATCCTCTCCCCGGGGTATACGGACAGGAGAAGAGGTCCGGGTCTCTACACCCAACAAAAGTGCTTTCTGAGTAACAAAGCCCGGAGCCTTGCGGCCAAAACAAGCCAAACCGGCAACCAGACGGTCATATAAGACGGCAGGTAGCCACGCACTCATTCGTGAACCTCTCACTCCCGGCTTATAAGAAGTTGCCGGCAAATCGCCTTTCAACTGATTGGCCAGAAAATCCGTCAAGATCTGGGCCGGGGCATACAAACCGCCCCCTCCTTCTTTCCAGGCTTTTTGCTCCAGAGACTCCTGAAATTCCATGCCGGCAAATAAACCGTGATAATTCAGACTTTCAAGTTCAGGCGTGCCTACAGCAGTAACGATGGCCGAATTTGCCCAAGCTGTATTGCGGAAGGAAGAAGACATGCCATTGACAACCTGTTGTCCGGGAGCCGTCGCAGCCGGAATGATCACTCCCCCGGGACACATGCAAAACGAATACACTCCGCGCCCTTTTATATTGGCGACAAAATTATACTCTGCAGCCGGCAACCAAAGCCCCCGTCCGTCTTTCGAATGATACTGCATACAGTCAATATCAAATTGGGAATGTTCCAGCCGCAATCCCACAGCAAAGTCTTTGGCTTCCAAGGCAACGGAACGGTGGTGAAGCATACGGTAAACATCCCGGGCGGAATGCCCCGTGGCCAATATCACATGAGAAGCACGGTATTCCCGTTGTCCGGCCACCACTCCATACATTTGATGATCCTTAATCAAAACATCGGTTACCCGGGTATTAAAATGAATTTCTCCCCCATGCTGCTCTATTGTTTTACGGATATTGCCTATGACAGAGGGCAGCTTATTCGTTCCGACATGAGGATGGGCATCCACCAAAATCGCCGGATCGGCACCATGGTACACCAGAATTTCCAGAGCCCTGCGGACATCTCCCCTTTTTTTGGAACGAGTATACAATTTCCCGTCGGAAAAAGTTCCGGCCCCTCCTTCACCAAAGCCAAAATTTGAATCTTCATCAACTTGTCCCGTCAGATAAAGCCTTTTCAAATCTTTTTTCCGTTCTTCCACAGCTTTCCCCCGTTCCAATAAAACCGGCTTCAAACCGCGTTCTATCAACCTCAATGCGGCAAAAAGCCCGGCCGGACCAGCTCCTACAATCACCACCGCATCCTTGTGAGCGACATCCTGATATGCCGGAATAAAGAGCGGTTCCGGAATTTCAATCTTATCAATATGAATCCCTAACGTCAGATTCAGCCATACGTCTTTCTGACGGGCATCGACAGAACGGCGCACCATATCAATGCGTTGTATCCGCAGGGGAGTCAGTCCCATTT
>CAZMAE010000083.1:0-1921 GCA_964564205.1 uncultured Odoribacter sp.
GTGTTTGTGCCATTTTTGTATAACTTGTATTGAGGTTTGCAAACTTACGAATAATCTCCGGAATAAACGAATAAAACGGAAGAAATGGCACTGAATGGCTTAGCGGCAAGGCATTTGTGAAGCCGGACGGTGACAGCGGCAGCACAACAGAAACGAAGAACGTATAAGATTGGTATCCAAAGTATATGAAAATGCCACAATCGGGAGGAAAAAGCGTGTTGTCTTGTCGGTTAGACAAAAAATAGCTATTTTTGTCCAATCGAAAGGACGATGTTATGAATAAAGAGATTTTAAAATCGGTATTGGCTGATAATCAGGTCGAGATTCCAAGGCATGATGTCATACCCCGTAAATTTGAATTTGAGGAGTTTGGGAACTATGTATTTGTTGGAATACGAAGGGCCGGTAAATCATATTTGTTGTATCAGCGTATCCAGCAGCTTCTTTCTTCCGGAACAGGTTGGGATGAAATTCTATATATCAACTTTGAGGATGAGCGGTTAGGGACAATGACTGCCGAGGACCTTAATCTTTTATTGGAAGTACACATGGAGATGTACGTCAAACGTCCTATATTGTTTCTCGATGAGATCCAGAACATTGAAGGCTGGGATAAGTTTGCCCGTCGGTTGGCAGACTCCAAATATCGTGTTTACATAACCGGAAGTAATGCCCAAATGCTCAGTAACGAGATTCGCTCGACACTCGGCGGACGTTACATAGAAGTGAATGTATTCCCTTATGATTTCAAGGAATTTCTCAATGTAAAAGGGGTTCATTTTACTCCTACCACTTTATATGCAACTCAACAGCGGGCGGAAATATTGAGGGCTTTTGATGACTATTTTCATCATGGAGGATTTCCGGAAGGGGCAGAACTGGGTTCGAAGCGGGACTATCTGTCAAGTGTATACCAGAAGATATATTTGGGAGATATTGCCACCCGCCATGCTGTTGAAAACACTTTTGCCCTGAAAGTGCTGTTTAAAAAGATTGCTGAAAGTGTAAAACAGCCGATATCATTTACCCGGTTGGCGAATATTGTGTCGTCTACCGGTGTAAAAGTTTCAAAATCGACGGTAATAACTTACATGGAATATGCAAAAGATGCATGGCTGGTTACCGCAGTTCACAACATCGCCGGTAAATTGGTAGATAAGGAGACTAATCCTAAATACTATTTTACAGACAATGGAATATTGAATCTTTTCCTTCTTGATCCGGGAACCTCTTTATTGGAGAATATGGTTGCCGTCAATCTGTTGCGTAAATATGGTAGAGAAGATGCCGTTTATTTTTACAACCATGGTGTAGAGGTGGATTTTTACATCCCGGAAGAGGAACTGGCTATCCAAGTCTGTTATGCTCTTACTGATACTGAAACTTTTGACAGAGAGATCAAGGCTTTATTGAAACTGCCATCAGCTGTTGCTTGTAAAAAACTCATGGTAATAACAAGAGATGAAGAGCGGTTATTGGAGATTGACGGAAACACTATCGAAGTAATTCCAGTCTGGAAATGGCTTTTGTCCTGACAAAGAAATAAATGACATTGATAAGCTACCGTCAATGACATTTTTAGTTCGCCCGGCATGTGTTCAGTCTGACAAGTGAAAGTCCTTGGCACGCCCGATAGCGGGAAGTGCGCAACCAAAGACAAGGTGCCCCGTGTGTTATTGTTATAAAAAATAAGGTGATCTTTTGTATATATCCAAAAAACCTTTACATTTGCAAATGTAATTCCAACGGATACAATGCTTTTGGTGGAATAAAAAACGGACGTTTTTTTTGGTCATTTTTTCCCTTTTTCCCCTGCTTCTTCTGAGTTTTATAATTTCCTGAATACCTGCTTTTTACGGGCTTTTCTTTTTTTATACTTCAATTTTTATTTGCTTCAATAAAAACGTCCGATTAAATTCGG
>CAZMAE010000084.1:0-7440 GCA_964564205.1 uncultured Odoribacter sp.
GGAGGCTATCAGCATCCGATAATAGTCATCTGCTTGACATTCCGACCATTCATCGAAAGTGTAGCTCCAAATATCGGCAAGGTCTTCGACCGCTTTGTTTGTCAAACGATACTTAGCCATTGCCACGTGTTGTTTTCAGTGCTTTCAGATGTTCGTGCGGGTCGAATCCCTCAGCAACACCGCTTTCGATGCCCTCGTTGATTGCCGCTTTGAGTGCCACAATCTGCTCCTCATTTTCTTCCAACAGACGCAGGCCTGCCCGTATTACCTCGCTGGCGTTGTTGTATCGTCCCTCCGAAATTTTTGTTTTAATAAAGTCCTCGAAATAGGTTCCGAGTGCCACTGATGTCGTTTTCATATCGTTCATTTGTTTTTGTAAAATTACCAATATTTGGTAACTCTACAATATAGTATAAAGAAAAATGAAAGGTTTTAACTGAATCGTTCATCTTTGGATAATGATCTTCTCCTCCAATAACGTGGTAAGCAGGCCTTCAAGGATACTGCCTAATGTATAGTAAACAAGAGATCCGGAGCCCCAATATGACCTAAGGGAAAAACCTGGCTTTTGTGAAAAATGCAGTCCAGCTCGTCGATCCTGAAAAAAATGCGTTAATTTTACCACGTGTAAATATAATGTGGCAATGGAAAAAAGGAAGATGTACAATGCTTATGCGGATTTGGAGGGATTAATGTTGGGAAAAGAGATGAAGTTATCGGACAAGTACAAAAATGTGGTTTGGGATTGGAACGGGACCTTGCTGAATGATGTAGAGGTCGGGGTCAGCACATTGAACGACATGTTGGGACGAAGGAGCTTGCCGTTGCTTACCGTTCAGCAATATAAAGATTTGTTTGAATTTCCGGTGATCGGTTTCTATCAGCGGGTAGGTTTTGATTTGGTGAAAGAGTCTTTTCATGAGCTGTCGGTAGATTTTGTCCGTACCTATGAAAAATATGCCGGAGGCGTTGCTTTGAATCCTTTCGTACGGGAAGTGTTGGCTGGTGTGCAGCAAAGCGGGAGAAAGCAATACATATTATCTGCGCTCAGGGAGGATTGGTTGATCCGTATGCTCGGGGAGTTTGCCATCGGTTCTTATTTTGAGCAGGTGTGTGGTTCCGATGATATTTATGCTGCCGGAAAGATAGAAAGAGGCAAGCGGATGTTGGAGACCTTGGCTATTTGTCCGGCCGAAACGGTGATGATCGGAGATACGATTCACGATGCCGAAGTTGCCCGCGCCCTGGGTTTCGATTGCATTTTGTTTGCCGGAGGGCATAACAGCGAATGGCGTTTGCAGGAAAAAGCTCCTGTCATTCATAGCATGAAGGAATTATTGGAAAAATGAGGGTCAGGTGTGAACGGAAGGCGGTGTTTCATAATAGGCCATCTGCTGCGTTGCTCTCGGGATTCGATCTTCGGTAACATACTCCGGTATGCTCCCTAAACCTCACCCTCAGCGCCTTGCATATCACCTATTCTGAAAAACCTAAAGAGGGCATGTCAAAATGAAAATTTTGACACACCCTCTTTTTTTGCCGGAGAGAAAGATTATAGCTTGTATTGCAGCAATTGAGCCATCAGATTGTGATATTCCTTTTCTGTTTCCAGGTAGTTCTGTATGCTGTCGTATAGCAGAGAGAGCTCTGTGAAATAGTCGATCACGGATATATGTCCGGCCTCCAGGGCTTTGTTCAGCAAGTCTTCATTGCGCTGGGCCGACAGGGTTTGGCGGTATTCCTCTTGGGTCAGTTTTAAGGCTTGCACTTGTTGATAAAGCTCTTGCAGGGAGGTCTTGAGATTCAGAATATTGTCCTCTGCATTGAGCACTGCATATTCGGCCTGTGCCCGGGCTTGTTTAACCGTATTTTTGTTTTCCCAGAGCGGTATAGACATTCCTATCCGGAAACCGTTCATTTTTTCCTCGCTGCCTCCGTTGCGGCGGTAGCCGAGGTCGAATTTGGGAAGGGTGAGTGCGCGGCTGATCTTCACCTCTTGCCGGGCCGACTCAGCTTCGCTGTGCAGGCTGTTGAGGGTGGGATCGGCCTTCAGGTATTCGGCTTCCAGCTGCGGATAGTCGGGAAGAGGGGAATCCTGAAGGTATTCTTCGTCGGTAAATTGCAGGGCAATCCCTCCGTTTAAGGCTTGTAATTGTTCCAGTTGTCCTCTCAGGGCGATCTGATTTCTGCGGCTGGCATTGCTGGCATTGATTTTTTCCAATTGGATTTTGTTCCATTCCAATTGATTGGCATCTCCGTTGGCTAAACGTAGGGTGTAAAGGGCTGCCAGCCGTTCGGCGTTCTTCAGCCGGTTGTCCAGAATACGCTTTTGTTTGCGGAGGTAAACGATTTCCTGGCAGGTCTGACGGGCTTTTAATAATATCTGCTGGCGGAGTACTGCATATTGCTGATCTGCAACGGCCGTTTTTAATTTGACCAGTTTATGCTTGTTTATGTATACGCTCGGAAAATCGAAAGATTGGACTACGGCTAATTCATTGGCATTTCCGCCGGAGCTTCCTTCGTTCCACAGTTGGTTTAATTCGACAGTCGGGTTGGACAGGTAATTGCCCGTGCGGGCTTCCAGCTTCTGGCTTGCTGTCAGGCGTTGGTTGGCCTGAAGGGTTTTGTTGTTCGTTTCGATGCTTCTGAGCACATCGGCTGTTCCCGGTTGGGCAAAGATCCGGCTGGCGGAGAAAAGAAACAGAAATATGGAGAATATTTGTTTTTTCATGATATAGTCCTCTTGGTGTCGGACGTCCGTGTCCGGCTCTCCGGCGGGAGAGGGACACGAACGTCCGAAGGGTTTAAAATGGTAAATCGTTTGGTCTTACTGGTTGTGATTTTCTTTTGAGCAGGTAGTAAACTACCGGTACTACAAATCCGTTCAATAGCGTTGAACTGAGCAGACCTCCCAGTATGACCTGAGCCATGGGGCTTTGGATTTCATTGCCTGGCAGGTCGCCTCCGATGGCTAAAGGAATCAAGGCTAAAGCCGATGTCAATGCGGTCATTAAAATCGGATTCAGCCGGTCAAGGGAGCCTTGGATGATACTTTCCGTCAGTCCTAACCCTTGGCTTAGGAGTTGGTTGTAATGGGATACCAGCAGAATGCCGTTGCGTGTGGCTATGCCGAACAGGGAGATGAACCCGATGATGGCAGGAATGCTGATGACACCCGATGTGAACCATAGGGCGATGACACCGCCGATGATGGCCAGGGGCAGATTCAGCATGATGATGCCGGATAAAGGAACGCTCCGGAATTCATGGAATAGAATCAGGAAGATCAACAGGATGGAAATCAGGGAGGTCAGGAATAGGGTCCGGGAGGCTGCCGCTTCGCTTTCAAACTGGCCTCCGTATTCCACATGATAGCCTTCGGGCAGGCTGATTTCCCGGTTTATGGTTTCCCGGATGTCGTTGACGACGCCCTTCAAATCCCTGCCCGCTACGTTGGCCGAGACGACAATCTTGCGCTGTACGTTTTCCCGGCTGATGGTATTGGGACCGGAGAGGGGAAGGATTTCCGCTACGTAAGACAATGGCACTTTCCGGCCGTTGGCATCCAGGGGCAACTCGCCGATTTGTTCCATGGTGGAGCGGTCTTTATCGTCCACTTTGACAGTCAGGTCGAAGACTTTGCCGCCTTCGGTGACCTGGGATACTGCTTTCCCTGACAGGGCAACGTTGATGAATTCCGAAAATTCAGGCAGAGTAATGCCGTATTTGGCCAACATGTCGCGTTTGGGATGGATTTGCAACTGAGGACGTTCGATTTGTTGTTCCAGTGTTAAATCGGCAATACCTTCGATTCCCTGCACGGAGTTTTTGATCTGGCTTCCCAGCTGGAACAGCTTATTCAGGTCGGGACCGAATAGTTTGATGGCGATATTGGCCTGTGTCCCCGATAACATGGCATCGATGCGATGGGAGATGGGTTGTCCGATCTCTATGTTTGCTCCCTTGATGGTGCCGAGTTTGCTTCTTACTGCCGCCAGAAATTCGTCCCGGTTCCGGTTTTTCAGCTCGAAAGGGGCTTCGATCTCTGAAGTATTTACCCCCAGCGCGTGTTCGTCCAGTTCGGCACGTCCGGTTTTCCGGGCTACTGTCTGGATTTCCGGAAATTCCATCAGCATTTGTTCGGCCAATAAGCCCATTTTGTCGGATTCTTCCAAAGAAATGCCAGGCATGGTGCTTACGTTGATGGTTAGCGAACCTTCATTGAACGGAGGCAAAAAGCTGCGTCCCAGCTGGAACATCAGAATCAGGGTGAGAAGCAGAAGCCCGCTGGCAGTGCCGATAATGATTTTTCGGTAACCCAATCCCCATTGTAGCGCTTTCCGGTAGATTTTTTTCAGGCTGCGGGCGACAAAAGGTTCCTTTTCGCTTTGCTGCAGCGCCTTCGGGGTGGTAAGCAGATAGCTGCACAACACCGGTGTGAGCGTCAGGGCGATTACGGTTGAGGCGAACAAGGCTACCACAAAAGCAATACCCAGGGGGATCAGCATTCGTCCTTCCATGCCGGAAAGGAAAAACAGAGGCAGAAAACAAGCCACGATAATCAGCGTCGAGTTTAGAATGGGCATCCGCACTTCCTTCGAGCCTTCAAAAACTATTTTTAATACGGAGCGTTGCTCTTCGTGCGGCTTTAAACGATTTTCCCGCAGGCGCTTGTATACATTTTCAACATCTACGATGGCATCGTCTACCAGCGAACCGATCGCTATGGCCAGACCGCCCAGACTCATGGTATTTATGGTTAATCCCAGGGTGTGAAGCACCAGTATCGCCATTAACATGGAAAGGGGCAGGGCCACCAGGGAAATGAGCGTTGTGCGGAAATTCATTAAAAAGAAAAACAGTACGACTACAACAAAGACGGCCCCTTCGAACAGGGCTTTTCGGATGTTGTCGATGGAACTTTCAATGAAGCGGGATTGCCGGAAAATGTCCGTTGAAATGTGTACGTCCCCCGGTAAGGTTTTCTGCAAGTCCTGAAGAGAAGCATCTAGTTTGTCGGTTAATTCCAACGTGTTGGATCCCGGTTGTTTGGTGACCGTGATCAGTACTGCGGGGCGGCCTTTTTCTGATGCGAGCCCCAGCTTAGGGTTTTTCGCCCCTATTTTTACGGAGGAAATATCGGCCAGGGTAATGGGCAGATCGTTTATGGTTTTGATGACGGCTTTTCCTAATTCCTCTACGCTGGTCGTCGCCATGACTCCCTGGACGATGTATTCATTCCCGTATTCGTACAATATACCTCCGGTGGCGTTTTGGTTCATGTTTTCAACGACGGAGAGTATTTCCTGAAGACTGATGTTGTAATGTTTCATTCTGGCAGGGTCCAGCAGAATTTGATATTCCTTGATATCGCCTCCGATGACGGCAACCTGTGCCACTCCTCCGGTGGAAAGCAGGCGGGGGCGGATGGTCCAGTCGGCAATTGTCCGCAAATCCTGTAGAGTCGTGGTGTCGGCAGTCAGGCCGATGATCATCATTTCTCCCAAAATGGACGACTGGGGTCCTAATGTCGGTTGGCCTACATTGTTGGGCAGTGCATCACCCAGTGTCGCTAATTTTTCGGAAACAATCTGGCGGGCGGTATAAATGTTGGTTCCCCATTCGAATTCCACCCATACGACGGAAAATCCTGTGGTGGAAGAAGAACGTACCCGACGGACGTCGGTGGCACCATTGACAGCTGTCTCTATGGGGAAAGTCACCAGACGCTCTATTTCTTCCGGAGCCATCCCTTGTGCTTCTGTCATGACCACTACGGTGGGGGCATTCAGGTCGGGAAAAACATCCACTTCCATGTTCCGGGCTGTGATACTTCCCCAAATCAGAAGTGCCAGGGCTGCAATCATTATCAACAAGCGGTTGTGTAATGAATATTGTATGATTTTATTTAGCATAATTGACGGACTAAAATCTGATTTTTATTTCCAATGTCTGTTCTTTGCGAACCGTTAGTGTTCGTGGGTGTGTCCCGGTATGGCGGCAGAAGCTGAAGCCATTTTCACCTGGTAGGCGCCTTTGGTTACCACCCGGTCGCCCGCTTGCAGGCCGCTTATGATTTGTACTTCCGTACCGTTATTGGCTCCGGTTTTTACTTCTTGTTTCTGATAACCTTCTTCATCCAATTGTTTGTAGACATAGAACGTGCCCATCTCGTTGGTGAGGGCGCTGACCGGAATGCTCAGTACGCCGGACATCGGAGAGGAAAGCAGGTAAATCTCGACGAAGGTACCCGGAATGACAGTTCCCTGGTTGTTGAATTCAAAGGTCACCGGGATAAAGAAGGTGTTGTTTGCTGCCGATTTGCCTATCGACAACAGTTTTCCGGAAAGATCGTCCAGATGGTAAACCTGATTGTCGTAGGGAGTCTTGAAATTTGCACTATGAATGCTGTTCAGTGCCGGATAGTGCTTTTCGGAAACGTCCGCTCTCAGTATCAGTCGCTTGTTTTGGGAGATGGTTGCAATAGCCTGCCCGGCAGTGACATATTCGCCGTCCTGGACCGTGATGTTTTTCACGTAACCGTTAAAAGGGGCCGTTATCGCCACCCCTTTGGCGGATTGTTTCCCGGCAATGGCATCATAGGCAATACGGGCATTCTGGTAATTTAAGTGGATTGCTTCGTATTCTTTTTGAGAAATGATTTTGTCTTTTATCAGCTTTTGTGCCCTTTCGTATTCAGCTTTTGCTGTTTGATAATTGGCCTCGGTGCGGGCATAATAGTCACCTTCACTCAGGTTTTTGGACGTGATATGAAACAGAGCTTGGCTTTGTCTGACCGCACTGCCTGCCGTCAGGTTAGGGGTGGCAAAGGAAACCACTCCGTTGCTGGTGGCTACGACAACCGATTCATCTCCGGGGGCTGGCATGACCTGGCCTGTTGTTTTGATCACCCGATGAAAAGTGCCCGGCTGGATTTCACGCACTTCGAAATCTGTTTTGGCAGCCTGCTCTTGGGTGAAAATGATTTCGTCGTTGTGGTTTGCTGCGGTGGATTCATGACTGTGGTCGTGTCCTGTCCCTTCGGTGGCGTGATCGTGTCCCTCGTGATTGTGTCCCTCGTGATCGTGGGCTTCGTGGTTGTGGGCTTCATGATCGTGTCCCTCGTGGTTGTGGGCTTCGTGATCATGTCCTTCGTGGTTATGTCCCTCATGGTTGTGAGCTTCATGATCGTGAGCTTCATGATCGTGTCCTTCGTGGTCATGTCCTTCGTGACTGTGTTCGGAAGAGGCTTCCGGACGGGGTGTATTTTTTTGATTGTGTCCGGCATGTTGATGACAACCGTAAAGGCACATCGATAGTATGGTGAGGGCAATTATGAATAATTTCATCAGATTAATATTTATGGCAGTGAATAATAATACTTGTGATTTATGCCTTTGTGCTGCTGCGTAAGGTATAAACTTAAAGACATTGCCT
>CAZMAE010000085.1:0-37390 GCA_964564205.1 uncultured Odoribacter sp.
CCTTAAAGTGAACCATGAAAAGACGGTAGTATCTTATGTAAGGGGAGTAAAGTTCCTGGGCTACTCCTTTTATGTGATGAGAGGAAAATCATGGAAGAATGTCAAGACCAGAGTGTCAAACCTAAAGAAATGTGGTGCTCTTGACTGGACAAGCATATCAATGGGGGGGGACACCCGTCTTGACTATTGGCGAGTGGCAAACAGCAGATTGGTAACCTCTGCAATGTCTAATGATATGCTGCGTAAGGCTAGCTATATAGTACTAATGGACTGCTATCTCAAAGGCGCCAAAAATAGGAACCGCCGTATGCCGAACGGCACTACACGGTAGTGTGGGAGGTCGGAAAACGAAAGTAGTAAGAAAACTACTTCGTTTTCCTCCTACTCGATTAAGAGGGCGTTTGGATGCGCCCTCTTGTTTCGCAAGGCGCTAAAAGCTGTTTTTTGAATCTTGTCAATATGTGATCAAAGGTTCCAACCCTTTGGCCTGTTCAATCATCTTTTCAAGTTCGGTTACGGACGGAATCCGGTTGCACAGGTTCTTAGCCTCGTTCACCTCTACCAGCTTGGCGTGGAGATTGGCGGGTACACGGTGGCGGAACTCCTTCACGGTATCTACACCGGAGGCTTCCAGCAGTTCGGCAAACTGTCCGGCGATGCCGTTAATGCGGAACAGGTCGGCGTGATTGGTCCACTTCAGAATCTGCTTCTCGCTGATGCCGGTGGCTTCGGCCATCTTTGCCCGGCCTCTTGCAGTAGCGCATTGTTCCAATAACTGGTCCGTAGTCTTTATGCCCGCTTCGTTCAATTTTTTTGCATAGGATTCACCGATGCCCTCTACTTGTTCTACTTTGTAGCTCATGAGTTTGTTTGTTTTTAAGGTTAATAATAGGACAAAAATAGTGTAAAAACAGGAAAAATCCTACAATGGGGCAAAAAAGTTCCGTTGCGGAGCGGATTCAGCTCTGTATGGGCTGCCGTGACCCGTCTGCTGCCGGGGGGACGGTCGGGGATGGGACAAAAAATAATAGTTCGTAACTGCTTGAAAAACAATTCATATTCAACGGAGAATAAAAAATATCGAAAAATATTATGCAAAAGTTTTGGTAATGTCAAATATCTTCGCAGTGGTGTAATAAACCGAGGATTGTTCGAGATGAGTACAGAAGGGATTCTCCAAGGAGGTCCTTTAAGTCCTCTGTTGAGTAACATCATGCTCAATGAGCTGGATAAAGAGCTGGAAAGACGTGGTCTTCCCTTTGTCCGTTACGCAGACGATGCGATGATATTCTGCAAATCCAAACGTGCTGCCCATCGTGTAAGGGAATCAATAACTCGTTTCATAGAGGGAAAACTCTTCCTTAAAGTGAATCGTGAAAAGACGGTTGTGTCTTATGTGAGAGGGGTAAAGTTCCTGGGCTACTCCTTTTATGTGATGAGAGGACAATGTTTTCTGACAGTGCATCCCACATACAAAAGCAAGATGAAATCAAAACTCAAAGAGTTGACAAGTTGCAGTAATGGTTGGGGCCTGTGTCGTAATTCAGTATTACGGTGTAGCCTCTGTTTTTTAGACTGTATTTCATTGAAGATTTTCCCCAAATATTCGCTTGTCAGGCGATAAAATTCGAGGAACCGTACCTTTCAAAAAATCCGTCCGTATCTTTTCAAAAATTCGTCCATATCTTTTTGGAAAAACAAGCGCTTGTTTTTTCAATTTGGTACTACCAAATCAAAATTTCTCCCGTATGTTTTTCCAAAAAGATACGGGAGAAAATCCGAAAACAACCGGACCTGTTCCGGTAAAGATATATTCAATTGCGATTTTCATCAATTTCCGGGAAGAATATGTACAAAAAATATTCCGTGCAAGCTTTTTGTTGTTTTTTCCCAGACAAAGTGATTTTTTGTAGAAGATATAACAAAGTCGGTGGAATATTTTTTTTATTATTATTTTTGTCTGAAGAATAGTCAACGTTATGAAAAGGGCCATTGATAGCATCTTATACCGGTTTAAAGAGAGATCTTTGAAGAAGAAGATCCGGTGGGCCAGAGAGGCTGAGTATAAATCTTTAAAGGATATGAGATCCGGATTGATTTTTTGGACGGCGGAGGAAGGAACGGCGGAATGGCAAAGAGAATTGACAGGGAGATGGGAGGGTATTCGTTTTGACCGTTTGTGTTTTGTTCCGGACGGAGCTGAATCTCCTGAGGGGGGGGATGTGGTCCGGTTGTGCAGAAGCGATCTGGGGTTTGGCGGGAAAATCCGCAATGAACGTTTGCAGGATCTCTTGGCTCGTGAATACGACCTGTTGATTGATTTGAATAAGTCGGCGATTCCTGTCATTAATTACGTGCTGGCTAATTCCCGTGCTCATTTGATTGCCGGTTGGAAAAAGGAGGGAGGGATTGCTGACATCCGGGTGGTGGGAGCGGAGGAACCCCGTTTGTTTTTGAATGAGCTGAGTAAAATATTATCTGAAATAAAGAAATTCTGACATGGAAAAATTTGCCGGAACAGGAGTGGCATTGGTCACGCCGTTTAATGAAGATTTAAGTATCGACAGAGAATCGTTGGTCAGTTTGGTGGAGCATGTGATTGAAGGGGGCGTAGATTTTCTGGTCGTATTGGGTACGACTGCCGAAAGTGCTACCCTGACGGCAGAGGAGAAAGCCGAAGTGGTGGAGTTGGTCGCGGAGGTCAACAGGAAACGCTTACCGATAATGGCCGGAATGGGAGGTAACAACACGGCAGAGGTGATCCGGGAGATCCGGGAAGCGAAGTGGCTGGAAGCATGTCAGGGTATTTTGAGCATTACTCCTTTTTACAATAAGCCCACCCAGGAGGGATTATATCGGCATTTTAAAGCGATTGCCGGAATAAGTCCGTTACCTTTGTGTTTATATAATGTGCCGGGAAGGACCGGGGTGAATATGTCGGCGGAAACCATAATCCGTCTTTCCCGTGAGTGTCCGAAAATCGTGGCATTGAAAGAGGCTTCGGGTAATTTTGAACAGGCAACCGCAATCCTGAGGCAAAAAACGGAAGCTTTCACGGTATTGTCAGGAGACGATGCCATTGTGCTTCCTTTAATGGCTATGGGCTTTGAGGGGGTGATTTCCGTTCTGGCCAATTTATTGCCGGGGGCTTGTTCTGAAATGGTGAAGCGGATTCAGACAGGGGATTATGCAACGGCCCGCGAGATTCATCTGAAGCTTTCGGAATTGTGTAAATTGCTTTTTGAGGAGGGAAATCCTGCCGGAGTGAAAGCGGGGCTTACCGTTGCCGGTATTATCCGGCAGAATTGTCTGAGATTGCCGTTGACGCCGGTGAGTGAATCCCTTGCCATGCGCATCCGGGATCAATGGAGCGGGATAGTCTAGTCGACATATCCGGGTTGTGAACGGTTGGTCCTTTTCCTTTGATTTTTCCTTAGCCGGAATAGGGCTGTTGTAGACAAAATCACCATTGGTAGCAGAAAGTTCAGGTATTTCAGGGTTTCTTTGGTTTTATCGTTAATGGGTTCCAGTGAAGAGAAGGTGGTGAATTTATTCCGGAGTTGGATCAGACCGGAATTGTCCGCCAGCCATTCGATGGAATTTACAGCAAAAGTGATGTTGTCGGTATGGCCGAAATTCGCAATGGAGTTGCTGAGAAAATCTGCATCGGTAATGGTTACAATGGCGCTGTTGTTGTCATTGTTGGTGAGTAGGGCTGCTACAATGTTGTGAGGGTGGTTGAAATCGTTTTGTGTCCATTGTTTTTGCAGATTAAAAAAGACCGGTGCCTGTTGAAGTCCGGAGATTCCGGAAGTTTTGGCAAGCGGGGAAAATACATAGGCGCTATGGGTTTTTATTTGCTCTATGCTGCTGGCATAAGGCAGGAGCATGGATCTCAGGCCATAGGTGATGGTGTGTTTGCTGAAATTGGTAATAATAGGCAGATAGGGAAAGCTGATATTGCTTTGAAATTCTAACAGACCGTAGCGCTGGTCAATAGCGATGCTTCCGCAATTATTGTCTACAACGAAATCGTATTTTATTTTCAATCCCATTTTTTCGAGCATATTTTCAATGCCGGTAGGATTAATGAAGCCGCTGTTCCGGTCGCCCAATTGCCCGATGGCATGGTTAAGCGCAAGGAATAGACGTCCTCCCTTGGCGAGGTAGTTTTCCAGTTTTTCGATTTCATAGGCCGGGTACGTGTCTTTGGGATTGATGATACAGATGACATTATAGGCATCGAGAGGTGTATTGCTGCTCAGGTTGACGACCTGCATGTCGGTCAGGTTGGACAGTTCTTTATTCAGACGGATCATTTGCGTGAAAGTGGTTTCACCATGTCCGTAAACAAAACCGACAGAGGGTTTGATGGTATCCGAGGCTTGTTTGATAAGCCTGGTGATTTCGTATTCCAGGGGAGTATCGAAGTTGATCATGGGGATTGTCGCTTCCTTGTCGCCTACGTGAATGACCGCACCGATAAAGATGCGCTGTATTTTTTCCAGATCCCTTTCCCGGATCTCCTTGTAGATGGGCAGAATGCCTGCCTGTGTGGCCCTGAACTCTTTTTCCTGATTATCGGGATGGATGGTGTTGACGGTAAAACTGGCATTGCTCAGCAGACGGTATTCTTTGAGCAGCGCCTGGAATTCTCTTGCCAGCTTTTTGATGTCCTGAGGCAGGTCTTCTGTGACATAGAAGTCGATCACGATGGGATCGGTGTTTTGTTTGATGATGTTTTTGCTCACCTTACTCAGCGAGTATCGTTTGTTGCTGGTGAAGTCCCATCTGAAAAACAGGAAGCAGGACAGTATATTCAGTAGCAACACTGTCAACACTATGTAAATGATATCTTTAATAACTTTATTCATCACTTCTTGGTCTATGATTTTTTAGAATCGGCTTTTGCAAATGAAGAATTTGGATAAGGATAAAAAGAGTACGCAAATGGAGCCGAAATAGATGATATCGCGGGAATCCAGAATGCCGCTGGATAAAGAATCAAAATGTTCCTGCATGGACAGATAACTGAAAAATGAGGCGGCCAATCCGCTGTTGAGCTGTTCGGCCAGCATACCAAACGCCACCTGGAAACAGAGCCCTATCCCGAAACTCAGGAAAAAGGCGGTCACGGCGGTGCGCGATAGGGAAGAGGCGAATATGCCGATGCTGATATGGCAGGCGCTCATGCAAATCAGTCCGGAATAGCCCAGAAAAACGGCTCCATGGTCTATCGTGCCCAAAACGGAGACCGTGATATAGTAAGGCAGGGTCAGCAAAAGGGCAATGATGCTGATGATGAGATAAGCCAGGAATTTCCCGCTGATGAGTTCGGCTGTTTTGATCGGTTTGGTGAGCATCAATTCAATGGTCCCGCTTCTTTTTTCTTCGGCAATGCTTCGCATGGTGAGAGCAGGAATCAAAAAGAACTGTGCCCAGTTGATGATCAGGAATACAGGCATCATGGTGGCCTGCCCCAGATAGAACAGATTATCCCCGGAAAGCCATGAATAAAAGCCACAGATGCAAAAGAAGACGATGTAGCCGATATAGATGCTCCATGAATTAAAGTTTGTGTTTAATTCTTTGCCGACTAATATTTTGATCATATTCATGACGGATTAATTTTGAGTAACCTGACGGAAAATATCTTCTAAACGCGTTTCTATGGGAGTCAGTTCGCCGATATACCAATTGTGTTGCCTGCATATTTCGAAAAGTACTTTTTCGATTTCAGTGTCTTGGCTGCAGTGAACATTGAAGTAGTGTTTATCGGTTTGAGTGATATTGTCGAGTCCCGGTATGATGGTCAATTCCTTGTATACTTCGGTGTCTTCGGCTCCTATTATGTTGATTTTTAATAGTCTGTCGGTGTTTGACTTTCTTCGTAATTCAGCAGAAGTTCCGTTGGCGACAATTTTGCCTTTATTGATGATCAGCACGCGGTCGCAGGTTGCCTCTATTTCGGCCAGTATGTGTGAACTCATGATAACCGTTTTTTCCCGGCCGATGTTTTTGATGAGTTCACGTATCTCGATGATCTGGTTGGGATCCAGACCGGTGGTCGGTTCGTCCAGAATTAATACCTCGGGATCGTGAATCAGGGCTTGGGCCAGACCGACGCGTTGGCGGTAACCTTTAGAGAGTTCGCGTATGGTTTTGTGCTTTTCGTAATCCAGTCCGCATATCCGGATCATGTCCATGATGCGGGGAAGGATTTTGTAACGGGGGATGCGATGGATCTGTGCGATGAAATTCAGAAAGTCAATGACGTTCATTTCTTCGTACAGCGGATTGTGTTCCGGAAGATAGCCAATGAGTTGACGGATTTTACGGGAATTTTTGTGGATAGAGTATTTGCCGATGTATATGTTCCCGTAATCGGGGTACAGATAACAGGACATGATTTTCATCGTTGTGCTTTTCCCGGCGCCGTTAGGTCCCAGAAATCCCAGAATTTCCCCTTTCCGGACATTGAAGCTGACGGAATCGATTGCTTTTTGTACGCCGAAAGATTTAGTTAAATTTTCTACCACTACATCCATAATTTCTGTTTTGATCGCACCCTGTGATTTGCTTTTATGGTCATCGGTGTAACAAATATAATCAGGAACGGTTTAAAGTCTTATGGTTTAACAATCTTTAACCGCGTAAGATTTGAAAAAGAGGGTGAAAGAGGTAAAAAGAGAAGTGAATAACCGAAAAACAGTACTGACGGTAAGCATTTTCTGTCAGTACTGTTTTTCGGGTGTATATTTTGAAAAGTATTAAACAGCCATCGAAAAATTAATGAATTATTGTAAATAAGAACGATCCGAAGACTCCCGAACAATCAGTTCACAACCGATGACTTCTTCTCTGATTTTAGCGTGTTTACTGTCCAGTATCTGTTCGAAGAGCAGTTCGGCCGCCGTTTCTCCGATTTTTTCGGGAAACTGGTTGATGGTACTGACGGAAGGGGTCATGTAGCGGGAACGCTTGCTGTTGGAAAAGCCGAAAACTGCAATATCTTCGGGTATTTTTAAGCCTTTTTCCTTGATGGCCTCTATGGCTCCGATGGCCATGTCGTCATTGATGCCGAAAATCGCATCCGGGACGTTTTTCATGGATAGTAGCCGGTGAGTTGCTTCCTGTGCGGCTTTCACCGAAAAATCCTCGCATCGCATGATGTAGTCGGTATTGATTTCCAGTTTATTCATGGTCATGGCTTTCAGATAGCCTTTCATGCGGTTTTTACCGATAGAAAGTTGTTCCGGCCCCGTCAGCAGAGCTATTCTTCTGGCTCCGCCGTGAATAAGGTGTTGTACGATTCTGAAAGCGGCGTCGGCATCATCGGCCACTACTTTGGAAACCTCCAGTTCTTTGGTCGTGCGGTCGAATAGTACCAACGGTATTCCTTGTTCCTGGATTTGTTTGATGTGTTCGTAGGAGGTTGTGGCTTTTGCAATGGAAAGGATGATTCCGTCGCAGCGGTTGGCCAGGAAGATATCTATGTTTTTTTTCTCTTTTTCAAAACTTTCGTTGGAAGAACTGACAAGCACGTTGTAACCGTATTTATCGGCTACTTCTTCGATTTTATTCACGATTTCGGCAAAAAACGTATTTACAATTTGCGGCACCACCACTCCAATTGTATTGCTTTTGTGCGTTTTCAGCGCTACAGCGATGGGATTGGGTTTATAGCCCAGTTCTTTTGCCAGAGCCTGAACTGTTTTCCGGGTTTGCTGGCTGATCTCGGGATTATCCTTTAGCGCTCTGGACACTGTGGATACAGAGATGTTCAGTTTTTCCGCTAAATCTTTGATCGTGATGGCTTTCTGTGTCATATGCTGATTTTTAATGTTGGTTATCGTCTTTTTTCTCTAGTTTAGGATAAGCGATGCGGGAATGATAGATGTTGGTGAGCATTCCGATAAACACTTTTTTGACTGTTGCGATATCTTTAAAGGTAATATCCGAATTGACAAAGCGTTTGTCCGCCACTTGTCCGTCGATGATGTCATTTACAAGTTTGGTAATGTTTTCTTCGGTTTTGTCCGAAAGGGTTCTGGAAACGGCTTCCACGGCATCGGCCATCATGACCACGGCGCATTCCCGGGTGACAGGATCGGGTCCCGCATAGGTGAACAGGGATTCATCGATTTCCTGATCCGGAAATTTGTTTTTAAAGGAATTGTAGAAATATTTGACTTTGCTTTTGCCATGATGGGTACGGATGAAGTTGACAATTTCTTCCGGCAGGTTGTACTTTTTAGCCATTTCCACTCCTTTGGTTACATGGTCGATGATATGTCGGGCACTGACATCGAATTCACATTGATCATGTGGATTGAGTCCGCCGCTTTGGTTTTCGATAAAGAAAATGGGATCGTAGGTTTTTCCGATATCGTGATACAAAGCCCCTGTTCGGGTGAGTAGCGGATTGCCACCTATCCTGTAGATCGCTTCTTCGGCCAGGTTGGCGACCATCAGGGAATGCTGGAATGTTCCGGGAGCTTTTTTGGTCAGATTACGCAGAGCGGGGTGGTTGGGGTTAGAGAGCTCGATCAGGGTAATTTCCGAGGTGTATCCGAATATTTTTTCAAAAATGTAAATAACCGGATAGGTCAGGGTGAGCAATAAACAGTTGATCAGCAACCAGACGAAGCCAAACAGGTGGGTCATCCGCATTTCACCTTCCTGGGTTAGTATAAATCCGGTATAGACTAATGAATAGGTTATGAATATCAGGAAGATGGAAAGGATCAACTGGCTTCGCCGTTGTAAATGGGAAAGACTGAATATAGCCACAATGCCCGCCGCAATTTGCATGAAAGCAAACATATAGCTGTTGGGCGCATAATAGGACAGCAGCAGCGTGCTGCTGAGCAGCAGGTAGAGGGCCGAACGGCTCCCGATAAGGATGTTGACAATGATGACGAAAAAGAGAACCGGAATAGCGAACATGTTGATGTTCTGATGGTATCCGAGGCTGCCTAAAACGATAGTGGCCAGAAACAGTCCGTAAAGGAAGATGAATTCCCGGTTGTTGTAAAAAATTCTTTTTTTTGAGTAGTAGAAAAAAATGGTGAAGGTCATCAGGGAGACCAGTACGAGCAGACACTGGCCGCCCAGAGTGCGCATGTAGGTTTCCGTATTGCCTAAGTTGTGCTGGTATTCGTTTTTCAGGGAATTGAGCAACTTGATTTTTTCAGGGGTCACCAATTCCCGTTTGCTGATGATAAGGTCTCCTTGTTGAACCATTCCTTTGGTGAGGCTGATATTTTTCAGCTGGTCGAGATGCTCCAGTGAGGTTTTGGTTTCATCGAATTCCAGATTGGGCTGAAGGTAATTGTTCAGATTGAGACTTAGTATTTTTTCCCTGATTACTTCCGGCAGTCCGGAATGCGTGATTTCATCGCTCAGTGTTTTGTATGCTTTTTTCAGGGTGTATATTTCTGCAAAATCCCTGGACTGTGCAATGTTATTCTCGACGATTTTAATCTTTGTGATGTTGTCCGGATTCAGCTGTTCCGGTAATTGCAGTATGCCGGTGTGGTAGATATCTTCCAGCCGGTTGACAATTCTTTGGATAGCGGGCTGGTCGGATTCGTTGTTGAAATTGTTGAGGGCCGTTCGGAATTTTCCGATTTGAAAAGAGGCCGTATTCGGATTCAGCTTGAAAATGGGACTTTGTTCTGCTGTGATTTTTTTTCGGTCTTCCTGGAGTTCGTCCTCGGTTTTGTAGATGGGAAAATTGAAGGGAGCAATCAGAGTTTCATATCTCCAGGGCATTCCTTTCTGATATTCGTACTGGAAACTTCCGACCTTAGGAAACAGATAAACTGTGACTATGCAGATTATCAACATGATCATCAACCGGAGCAAAGCATTGAGCTGGCGCTTTTGTTTTTTATCGGACATAGTTTATATCTTTTTTAGTTGAGAGTGATGGTTACAGATGTGTTTATTTTTAATGAACAACAGGGCTAAAGATATAAAATTAATCGGTCAAAAGTCCGGAAGTCCTTAAAAAAATCTTGCCGGGAAGCAGGTAGGAAAGAAACGGAACCCGGATTTCCGCCATTCTTCCAGGGGGCGGAAATCCGGGTTCCGTCGGTTTTGATTGTGCGGGACTTTTCTGGTTTTTGGCCTTCGCAAAGGGATTATTGTATACCGTTGATCTCGATTTCGCTGCTGACCTTTTTCAGTAATCCCTGTAACACTTTGCCCGGTCCGATCTCCAGGAAAGAGGTGGCTCCGGCGGCGATCATGTTTTTCATGATTTGTGTCCATTTTACCGAAGCTGTAAGCTGAGCGATCAGGTTGGTTTGGATTTTTTCCGGATCGGTGTAGGGCTGTGCGTCGACATTCTGGTAGACAGGACAAACTGGCGCAGAGAAACGGGTATTCCGGATGGCCGTTTCCAGTTCCTGGCGTGCAGGCTCCATCAAGGGTGAGTGAAATGCTCCGCCCACTTTCAGGGGAAGTACTCTTTTGGCGCCGGCTTCGGATAGTTTGGTACAGGCGATTTCAATGCCTTTATTGCTTCCCGAAATGACGATTTGTCCGGGGCAGTTATAGTTGGCAGGCACAACTACTTCTTCGATTTCTTTGCAGATTTTTTCCACATTCTCATCGGTCATGCCGATTACGGCAGCCATGGTGGAAGGGTTGGATTCGCAGGCTTTTTGCATGGCCAGGGCTCTGGCATGAACCAGACGGAGCCCGTCTTCGAAAGAAAGGGCCTTGGCGGCTACCAGTGCGGAAAATTCGCCCAGAGAGTGGCCCGCTACCATATCCGGTGTTTCAGAAAGACTGTCTGCAAGAATCACGGAATGTAAAAAAATGGCCGGCTGAGTAACTTTTGTCTGTTTCAAGTCGTCATCGGTACCTGCAAACATCAGGTCGGTGATGTTGAAACCTAAAATTTCATTTGCTTTTTCAAACAACTCTTTCGCACGGGAGGAAGATTCGTACAATTCCTTGCCCATGCCTACAAACTGTGCTCCCTGTCCGGGAAATACAAATGCCTTTTTCATCATAATTTATTTTTTTGTGTAACTTCTTTTTACTTCATCTCTCTTTAATTTTTTGGGGGCTTATCTCAATTTTGTGCTTATCAGTCTGATAAACTCTTCCCGGGTTGCCAGTTTTTCGAAAGCTCCGCTGAAATCGGAAGTTGTGGTGACGGAATTTTGCTTTTGAACTCCCCGCATCATCATGCATAAATGTTGTGCTTCGATGACAACGGCTACTCCAAGGGGATGAAGCGTATTTTGAATGCAATTTTTGATTTGCTGAGTCAATCTTTCCTGAACCTGAAGCCTTCTGGCATAAGCGTCGACTACCCGTGCGATCTTGCTCAATCCGGTGATGTATCCGTTGGGGATGTAGGCGACGTGTGCGCGTCCCACAAAGGGGAGCATGTGATGTTCGCAGAGGGAATAAATTTCTATGTCTTTGACGATGACCATTTGACGGTAGTCTTCTTTGAATAAGGCCGATCGGAGAATATCTTCCGGATTCTGCCGATAGCCCTGGGTCATGCATTGTATTGCTTTGGCTACGCGGAAAGGTGTTTTAAGCAGACCGTCCCGTTCGGTGTCTTCGCCTAAAAGTTTTATGATCTCGTGGTAATGATAACTGAGTTTGGCAGTACGTTCGCTGTCGAAAAGTTCTTCTTTGTGGCAGAAGGTTTCTGACTGAATAATTTCTGACTCCATGCTATGATTTTTGGTTTCTCAAAAACGCTGCAAAGTAAGTAATAACAATTGAGAATTGAAAATTGAAATCTTAATAATTCTAAATAATTAGTAATCATGGTGGCTATTTCTTTCAATTTATTTATTTTTGTATAAATTTTTCTGTAAAATGTGTGTAGAGAATGGTAGATTTTAGTAATGTCTTGAAATTCTGTAGCAACAAGAGTTCTGGTGCCGAGTATAAAAACGGTTTGTTAAAAAAAAGTATTTTGGTGCAGTTATCCGCTTTGGGCGGAGTGACGATCGCGGAATTGTCAAAAGAGTTGAATGTGAGTGTTCCGACAGTGACCAAATTATTGTCCGATCTAAAAGAAGACGGGTATCTGGAAGACAACGGGAAGATTGAAACAGCCGGAGGCCGTCGTCCGAATGTTTTCGGATTGGCCGCCGGGATTCTTTACTTCATCGGAGTGGAAGTGCGCCTCCGCCGTATGGATATCGTACTGATAAATTTTCGTGGGGATACCGTGAACAAGAAGGAGGAAATTCCTTTTTTGCTGGAGAATTCCTTCGAATCGCTGGAAAAGGTATGTGCCGAGATAGAACGGTTTGTCGGGGAGGTGAAAATCGATAAGGATAGGATCGCGGGTATCGGCATCAGTTTGCCAGGCCGCGTGGATGCTAATAATGGGTATAGTTACACCTATTTCAATTTTAGTGAAATGCCACTGACGGATGTGCTGCATAATCGTTTGGGGGTTCCGGTTTATATCGAGAACGACAGTCGGGCCATGATGTTTGCAGAAAAGAATTTCGGAGTGGTGAAGGACGAGAAGAATGTGCTTTTTCTGAACTTGAGCCGGGGTATAGGGATCGGCGCGATGTTCGGCGGAAAATTGTATTATGGTAAGACGGGATTTGCCGGAGAATTCGGACATATTCCGCTTTTCGACAACGGAATCATGTGTCATTGTGGCAAAAAAGGGTGTTTGGAGACTGAAGTTTCCGGTATCGCACTGGAAAAAATATTTATCGGGCGGCTGAAGGCGGGCGAGACTTCGATTCTTTCCGAGGATTGGAAATCCGGTAAAGAGATCCTGTTGTACGATATCATTAAAGCTGCCAATCATGATGATGTGCTGGCTATTTCCCTGATTGCCGAAATGGCGGATAAGCTGGGAAGAGGAGTTGGGTTGCTGATCAATCTGCTCAATCCGGACCTTGTAGTGGTGGGCGGTAGTTTTTCTCTTGCAGGGGATTATCTGATGTTTCCTCTGAAAGCGTCAGTTAATAAATATTCGTTGAGTTTGGTAAGTAAGGACACTTCGTTTAAATTGTCCTTGTTGGGGGAAGATGCCAGCAGTATAGGGGTGGCCATGTTGATCCGGGCAAAGATACTCGGAGTCATTTAAAGAGGCGGCTGATTGTTGGGAGCATCTGATAGAAAATCAGCATCTTAAAAATGTTTAATAAACATATTTGTTTTATTAAAAATATATTAGTTAATTTGTGGTTGGATTAATAATTCAGGACATATTTTAAAACAAATAAGATGGAAAAAATCAAAGGTTTAATTGATGCTCCGTTTACTCCTTTCAAAGAAGATGGAGAAGTAAATTACGGGCCGATTCCTGCTTATGCGGAAATGTTGGCGAAAAATGGATTAAAGGGCGTTTTTATCAACGGATCTTCAGGCGAAGGTTATATGCTGACCGAGTCGGAGAGGATGAAGTTGGCCGAGGCTTGGATTGCTGCAGCACCGAAAGGTTTTAAGGTGATCGTTCATGTCGGAAGCACTTGTGTGAAAATGAGTCGTAATTTGGCGGAACATGCCCGGCAGATCGGGGCATGGGGAATAGGCGCAATGGCAACACCTTTTCCTAAAATAAACCGTGTGGAAGAATTGGTGAAGTATTGCGAAGAGATTGCCGCAGGGGCACCGGAATTGCCTTTCTATTATTATCATATTCCGGCATTCAATAATGCCTATTTGCCGATGCCGGCTTTTCTGGCTGCTGTGGATGGCCGTATTCCGAATTTTGCAGGTATCAAGTATACTTATGAAAGTTTGTACGAATACAACCAATGCCGTCTGTATAAGGATGGTAAATTTGATATGCTGCACGGACAGGATGAGACGATTCTGCCTTGTCTGGCCATGGGGGGAGCTCAGGGCGGAATCGGAGGTACTACTAATTACAACGGACGTTGTTTGGTGGGTATTCTGGAAGCCTGGGAGGCCGGAGACCTGGAAAAGGCCCGTGAATTGCAGAATTTTTCGCAGGCTGTGATCAATGTGATTTGTCATTACCGGGGAAATATTGTAGGGGGAAAAAGGATTATGAAGCTCATTGGTTTGGATTTGGGACAGAACCGTACTCCTTTTCAAAATATGACGGATGCCGAAGAAGCAGCTATGAAAGCTGAACTGGAGGAAATCCATTTCTTTGAAAGATGTAACCGATTTTGATCTTTGTTCCCCGGTTGCAGGACGGTTGTGTGAGAACAGAGCCGAGGCGGGGGAAAAATTGTTTTTTAAGTTGAAGAAATACGTTTTTCTGGTTGCAGGATTGGTGGTTATCCTGTTACTGATCGTCTGGTTGCCAGACCGGATTGGTCCGGAGCTGTCACAGACGGCTTTGCCGGAAAACCTTTGTCTGAAACCGCTGCCTGAATTGGCGGTTTCAGAGAGCAATGGAATGAGGGAAGGTGTTTCGGGAGCTTTCGGTGGAGTGACGGACGGGAAGATAATTGTGGCCGGAGGGTGTAATTTCCCGGGATTGCCGGCTGCCGAAGGCGGGGAAAAGGTTTATTACGACCGGATTTATGTCCTGCCGGATCCCGGACAGGAAAAATCGGAATGGATCTCGGCAGGGAAATTACCTGTAAAGGTGGCCTATGGTGCTGCTGTTAGTTTGCCGCAGGGAGTGGTATGTATAGGAGGAAGAAATGAAGCTGCGCTTTTGAATTCCGTGTGGCTGCTCCGATGGGAGGAGGAAGGACAGCGGGTTGTGGTAAAAGAACTGGCAGCTTTGCCTGTGGAAATGGATAATATGACTGCTGCGACGGACGGAGAGTGTGTCTATGTCGCCGGAGGAAATGTCGGCGGGGTTCCCGGCAATAGGGCCTTTGTCCTGAAAAATACCGATGCAGAGCATTGGGAGGCGCTTCCGGATTTTCCGGGGTGTGCCCGTTTACAGCCTGTGAGTGTGGTGGCTGGAGGAAAGTATTATCTGATCGGTGGCTTTCAGCCTGCCACGGAACGGGAGGAGTGTCGTTTACCGTTAAATATCCTTTGTTATGATCCTGCAGACAGCCGATGGACAGAGGGGAGTGAGGCACCGGCTACTTTTGTCGGCAGTGCGGCAGTGACGTTGAATGACAGTGTATGCGTGATTGCCGGTGGAATAGATGCAGAGATTTTCAAGGCTGCGCTGAACAATTCTCTATGGCAACAGCAGGCCAGCCTGCAGGGGGATGACAAACGTTTGGCCCATCTGCGAAGGGAACAAGAAGAATATTTGAAGCATGTTCCCGGGTGGTATCGGTTCAACCGTCGTTTGATGGTTGGACGGGTGGCGGAAAACCGCTGGATGTGTATCGGGGAGTTTAACGAACTGGCGAGGGCCGGAGCTGTATTGGTGAATTACCGGAATCGTCTGATCGTTGTGAATGGAGAAAGTAAACCGGGAATCCGCTCTGCGGGAGTTTACGGGATTGAGTTCGGAGAGAAGGATTTGCAGGTAGATCCTGTGAAAAACTAAAGACTACTTTTTTGAGGAGGAGAACATGTACCGGATTAAAAAATTGATGTGATGATTGATTTTAGGAAATTAGCAGAACAATACAAAAAGGAGTTATTGGAGAATGTGCTTCCTTTTTGGTTGGAAAAATCCCAGGATAAACAACATGGGGGATATTATACCTGTCTCGACAGGGAGGGAAATGTGTTCGACCGGGATAAATTTATTTGGTTGCAGGGCCGGGAAATCTGGATGTTTGCCATGCTGTGCAATAAATTGGGGAAAAAACGGGAATGGCTGGAGTGTGCCGAACAGGGGGCCGATTTTATGAATAAATATGGTCATGACGGAAATTATAACTGGTATTTCTCGTTGACGGAGGACGGAAAACCTTTGGTGGAGCCTTATAATATTTTTTCCTATACTTTTGCAACCATGGCTTTCGGACAGTTGGGGCTGGCTACGGATTGTCAGGAGTATTGTGATGTTGCACGCAGGACTTTCGATATTATTTTGTCGAAAGTAGACAATCCTAAAGGCAAATGGAATAAAGCAGTGCCGGGAACGCGCAATATGAAAAGTTTTGCCTTGCCCATGATCCTTTGTAATCTGGCATTGGAAATCGAACCTTTACTGGATAAAGGTTTCCTGGAGGAGACTATAGATACTTGTATACACGAGGTGCTGGATGTTTTCTATCGTCCCGAGATCGGATTGGTTGTGGAGCATGTATCTACTGACGGGAAATTAGTGGATAATTTCGACGGACGTTGTTTGAATCCGGGACATGCCATTGAAGCAATGTGGTTTATCATGGACCTGGGGGTTCGGTTGAACCGCCGGGATTTGATCGATAAGGCGGTAAAGATCGCTTTGCAGGAAGTGGAGTATGGCTGGGATAAGCAATTTGGCGGGATTTTTTATTTTATGGATCGTTTAGGACATCCGGTGCAGCAATTGGAATGGGATCAGAAACTTTGGTGGGTACATATAGAGACACTGATCACTATGCTTAAGGGGTATCAGCTGACCGGTTCGGCAGAATGCCTGAAATGGTTTGAAAAGGTGCATGATTACGTATGGTCGCATTTTACCGATCCTGAGTATCCGGAATGGTTCGGCTATCTGAACCGCCGGGGAGAAGTGCTTTTGCCTTTGAAAGGCGGAAAATGGAAAGGATGTTTTCATGTGCCGAGAGGACTATTCCAGTGCTGGCAGATCCTGGAGAAGCTTGTTGCCCGGGAAGATAAATGAATGAAGTCAATGGATTAAATTTTGAGAAAAATGATATTTATGCGATTAGCAGGATTCCTAATTTTTTGGATAGGTTTATCTTGCACGGGAATTGCTCAAACCCGGATCAAGGTTGCTTGTGTCGGGAATAGCGTTACTTACGGATACACTATTCCGGACCGGGAAGTAAACAGTTATCCGGCTCAGTTGGGAAGAATGTTGGGCGACCGTTATGAGGTAGGCAATTTTGGAAAATCGGGGGCTACCTTGCTGAATAAGGGACATCGTCCCTATATGAAACAAGAGGAGTTCCGGAAGGCTCTGCAATTTGCCGGAGACCGGGTGGTGATCCACTTGGGATTGAATGACACGGATCCGAGAAACTGGCCGAACTATCGGGATGATTTTATCCCTGATTATATGGCTTTGATCGATTCTTTCCGCCGGGTGAATCCGGCCTGTCAAATCTGGATTTGCCGGATGAGTCCGATCCTGCACAAGCATTGGCGTTTTAAGGCGGGTACCCGTGACTGGTATTGGCAAATTCAGCAGGCGATTGAAAAGGTGGCTGAAAATGCCGGTGTTGGGTTGATCGATCTTCAGGAGGAACTTTATTGCCGTCCCGATTTATTGCCCGATGCCTTGCATCCTACTGCCGAAGGAGCCGGGATGCTGGCCCGAACGGTGTACGGGGCCATTACCGGAGATTACGGTGGGCTGCAGTTGCCGCAGATATACGGTGACGATATGGTGTTGCAAAGAGGCGCAGAATTGAAAATCCGTGGTTTGGCCAATGCCGGGGAAAAAGTGAACGTGGTATTGGGAAAATACAAAGGTTCGGATGTTGCAAACGCCTCGGGACAATGGGAAGTCGTTCTGAAAGATTTGAAAGCAGGAGGACCCTATGAATTGCTGGTCTCCACCTCTAATCGGAAGTTGCGTTTCCAGCGGGTGATGATCGGTGAAGTGTGGTTGTGTTCCGGGCAGTCGAACATGGCTTTTATGGTGAAACAGGCCCAGAGGGCCGCTGAAACGATAGCACATGCCCGGGAAGATAATGTACGGCTGTTTGATATGAAGCCTAGGGTGTTCACGGATATGATCAGCTGGGATTCTACTGCTTTGGCTGCGGTGAACCGTCTGGATTACTATCTGCCTGCAAGCTGGAAAGTACCGGACGACAAGACTGCGGCCGATTTCTCTGCTGTTGCCTATTATTTCGGACGGATGTTGGCCGATAGCCTGAAAGTGACGGTGGGGTTGATATGCAATGCTGTTGGCGGTGCGCCGGCGGAAGCGTTTATCGATAGAAAATCGTTGGAGTGTAACCATCAATTGGTGGATATTTTGTACAATTGGACGAAAAATAGCATGATACAGGATTGGGTGAGGGAAAGAGCTTTATTGAATATGAAAAACAGTACCTCTCCTCTCCAACGCCATCCCTATGAGCCTTGTTATCTGTATGAAGCCGGAATCCGTCCTTTGCGCCATTTTCCCCTGAAGGGAGTCATCTGGTATCAGGGAGAATCCAATGCGCATAACGTAGAATTGCATGAGGCCATGTTCCCTGTATTGGTTGCCAGCTGGCGGAAGGTTTGGGGAGAGGATCTTCCTTTTTATCTGGTTCAATTGTCTGGTATCAATCGTCCTAGTTGGCCCCATTTCCGAGATAGCCAGCGGCGTTTGGCAGAAAAGATCAGCAACTGTGCAATTGCTGTAAGCAGCGACCTCGGTCATCCTACGGATGTTCATCCTACCCGGAAAAAAGAAGTCGGTGAGCGTTTGGCGAGTTTGGCTTTAAATCAAACATACGGGTTCGAAAAGATGCTGGCGGCAGGGCCGATGTACAAGCAGGCCGATTTCCGGAAAGGGTGTGCTTATGTGGACTTTTTTAACGGATCAGGGATGAAGGCCTCGGATGGACAGGAATTGCGTTCGTTTGAGATTGCCGGGGAGGACGGTTTGTTTCATCCGGCAAAAGCTGAGGTGTCGGGGGAACGGGTGAAAGTGTGGAGTCCAGAAGTGAAGCGACCTGTGGCTGTCCGGTATGGCTGGCAGCCCTATTCCACCGGTAATCTGGTAAATGTTGAGGGCTTGCCTGCCTCCACTTTCAGCAGTAATCCGGGACATTAAGGTTTCGGGCTGCGTATGCCTGTAGAATATATACTGCGTCCTGGTATAAATTTATGCCGGGACGTTTGTTTCTTTAAATAAACTGTTATCTTTATCGTCGTAAAATCGGATAGGTTTGTTATGGAATGGCTGATTGTACTGATGTTGATTCTGATCGGGTCCGTTTTGGTTCTGATGGAATTTTTAGTTTTTCCCGGGGTGAATGTTGCCGGAGTGTTGGGAGTGGTTTGTATGGCCACCGGAGTATATTTCGGTTATGCTTTTTATGGGGTGGCTACGGGGTGTTGGATATTATTGGCTACGGCACTGTTCGGGAGCGGAGTAACTTGGTATGCATTGCGTTCGGATACCTGGAAAAAACTCCGTTTGGACACCCGTTTGGAAGGAAGTGTGGAAGGGGTGGACAGTTCCATCAAGGAGGGAGATTGCGGCAGAACGCTGGGGCGGCTGGCACCTATGGGAAATGTACAGATCGGAGAGATGGTCGTTGAAGCCGAATCGGAGTCGGGGTATGTGGATGCGCATGTTGAAGTGGAAGTTGTGAAAGTATTTAAGAATAAAATAGTCGTAAAATTAAAAACGGTTCAGCATGGAAAACAATAGTATTATTTTATTGGGTGTTGCTATAGCAGGAGGACTTTTCCTGTTGTGGGTCATTTTGTATTTCATTCCTGTCGGTCTGTGGTTTCAGGCATTGGTGTCGGACGTAAAAATTTCTTTGTTGCAATTGGTGCTGATGCGCTGGCGTAAAGTGCCTCCTACGATCATTGTTGGGGCTATGATCGAAGGGAAAAAGGCGGGTATAGAACTCTACCGGGATATGCTGGAGGCTCATTATCTGGCGGGAGGGCATGTTCCTCAGGTGGTTCATGCTTTGGTTTCCGCTTCCAAGGCGAACATTGACCTGACCTTTCAGATCGCTACGGCCGTAGATTTGGCCGGACGGGATGTGTTTGAAGCTGTTCAGATGAGCGTTAATCCGAAAGTGATCAACACCCCTCCTGTGACTGCCGTGGCAAAGGACGGAATACAGCTGATCGCCAAAGCACGGGTCACCGTACGTGCCAACATTAAGCGTTTGGTGGGAGGTGCCGGCGAAGAGACTGTTCTGGCGCGTGTGGGAGAAGGAATTGTCTCTTCTATCGGATCGTCCGAATCGCATAAGGCGGTGATGGAAAATCCTGATTTTATCTCTAAAGTGGTATTGGAAAAAGGACTCGATTCCGGTACGGCTTTTGAAATTCTGTCTATCGATATTGCAGATATCGATGTAGGGAAAAACATCGGTGCCGGTTTGCAGATCGACCAAGCGGAAGCTGATCTGAAAATAGCACAGGCAAAGGCTGAGGAAAGAAGGGCGATGGCTGTGGCCCGTGAACAGGAAATGAAGGCATTGGCGCAGGAGATGAAGGCTAAAGTGATCGAAGCCGAGGCCAATGTTCCGTTGGCTATATCCGAAGCTTTCCGGTCGGGGAATCTTGGTGTAATGGATTATTACCGGATGAAAAATATTGAGGCCGATACTCAAATGCGCGAGTCGATTGCCAAGCCGGCAGAAACGGGTAAAAAGAAACCGGATAAGATTGGCTGATCCGGTGTTTTCTTATATTTCTTCTGGTCGGAGAGCATTACCTTATGCTCTTCGGCGTATGAAGAAAAAGTTTTTAGGAGCAAAAGAGAGCGGAACTATGGGCTGCAAATGGGTATCAGTCTTTTTTATAGACGGTGTGGGCCGGATTGCGCAGATTGTATCCTGAAGCCATGGTTTCGCCGTAGGCTCCGCAGGAATGAATGATAATCAGATCGCCGCGTTGGGTTTCATTGAGCAGAACATCTTTACCGAAGCAATCGGCCGATTCGCAGATGGGACCGACTACGTCATATTTCTCTTCCGGTTTATCGGAACTGATGTTTTCGATTTTATGAAAGGCCTGGTACAAAGCGGGCCGGAGGAGATCGTTCATGCCGGCATCGAGGATGGCAAATTTCCGGTTTTTCCCTTCTTTGATATATAATACTTTGGAGATCAGAGCACCACAATGGGCTACCACCGATCGTCCCAATTCGAAATGAACCTGTTGATGCGGGGAAGAGGGTTCGAAAAAACGGTTGAAAGTAGAAAAATAAGCTTCGAAATCGGCGATGGGGTGCGAATGGGGATGTTCGTAGTCGATGCCAAGTCCGCCTCCGAAATTGATGTGTGAAAGGAACAAGCCGCGTTCTTTCATCTTTTCCTGAATTTCGTTAGCCCGGATGCACAATCCCCGGAAAACGGTCATATCGGTGATTTGCGAGCCGATGTGGAAATGCAGTCCGGTGAGTTCAATATGGGGCAACGATTTTATTGCCAGCATCACCTTTTCCAAGTCGTAAAGGTAAATACCGAATTTGTTTTCTTCTATTCCGGTGGTGATATAGTGGTGGGTATGGGCATCGACGTTGGGATTAATGCGCAGTGCGATGCGGGCTTTTTTCCCCATCCGTGCAGCAATTTCATGAATGACATGAATTTCCGGCAAAGATTCACAATTGAAGCAGAATATATCATTTTGCAATGCCAGTTCAATTTCCCAATCGTTTTTACCTACTCCGGCAAACACTATTTTCTGTGCCGGAAAACCGCATTCGATAGCACGTTTGATTTCATTGCCGCTGACACAATCGGCTCCCAAGCCCCGTTGACCGATTTGTTGCAGGAGAACCGGATTGGCATTGGCCTTGATCGCGTAATGAACCTGATAGTCGTATTTTCCGGATGCTTCCAATAAGGCATCGAGCGTCCGCTTTAGCAGTGTGAGATCATAAAAATAGCACGGAGTAGAAATGGATGCGGGAAGTGAAGATAATTGCATAGACATGGGGATTATATGACAATGATAAACGATTATTCTTGGGTGTTCAGCAACTTTTGGCTAAGATCGGTCATGGCTTTTTTCTTGTCTTCTTCTTTCACCAGTACGGAGATGTTGTGTTCGCTGCCTCCGTATGAAATCATTCGCAGGGGTATTTCGGACAATGCATTCAGAACCTGTGCTCCCAGACCGGCTTTACCTGCTGCGAAGTCGCCTACAATGCAGACGATGGCCATGTCGCGGTCGACTTCGGTAAGTCCGTATTTTTCGAGATCTTTAAGGATATTGTCGAGGTTTTCCGTGCAGTCGATAGTCAAGGATACGGCCACTTCCGACGTAGCTACCATATCGATAGGGGTTTTCCAGGCTTCAAAAACCTCGAATACTTTACGCAGAAAGCCGTATGCCAGCAACATATTGGTGGATTTGATCTTAATAGCGGTGATTCCGCTTTTGGCGGCTACAGCTTTGATATTTTTGGCCGGGCTTTCCTTGGTGATCAGGGTTCCTTCGTCCTGTGGACAGAGGGTGTTTTTCAGTCGTACGGGGATGTTTTCTTTTTTGGCAGGCTGAATACTGGAAGGATGGAGGATTTTGGCCCCGAAGTAGGCCAGTTCGGCGGCTTCTTCGAATGAGAGGTGCCGGATGGCTTTGGTATTTTCTACGATACGGGGATCGTTGTTGTGAAAACCATCGATATCGGTCCAGATTTGTATTTCTTCGGCTTTGACAGCAGCTCCTGCCAGTGCGGCCGAGTAGTCACTTCCTCCTCGTTTCAGGTTATCGATTTCGCCGTAAGCGTTGCGGCAGATAAATCCCTGGGTGATAACCAGGGGGTGAGTGTCCGGACGGGCCAGTTCCCGTTCCAGGTTTTGCCGGATGTAGAAATAATCGGGTTCGCAGTCTTTGTCGATGCGCATGTATTCGAGTGCTGACAACAAGGTGTTGTTGATACCGCATTCTTCCAGATAATAATGCATCAAAGTTGTAGATATGATTTCGCCTTGAGCCAGCACCGCTTTTTCCTGCAGGGGATAGAAATCTTTGTTGATGAAAGAACGGAGATAGGTAAATATAGTTTGAATGAATTCTTTGCCTTTACGGATGTATACATCGGTATTAAACAATTCTGTAACAACGATGAAGTAATTGACTTCCAGGTTTTGAATAAGGTCCAGCGCTTCCTGTTTTTCATTGTGGTAGAGGCAATCGGAGATTTCTACCAGGGTGTTGGTTGTTCCGCTCATAGCCGATAGTACGACGATTTTGGGTTCGCCATCGCTAATCAGCCGCGCAACTGCCTGGATTCTTTCTGCGCTGCCTACCGAAGTACCTCCGAATTTTAGAACTTTCATTTTTCAGTTTGTTTGGTTTATTTAGTTTGTTTCGTGTGTTTGTTTTCCTTACGCCTGCAAAGGTGATACATCTGTCCGGATAAAACAAGAATGTGTTTGAAATTAAACAACATGATTAATTTTTGTAGAATACGGCGGCAACCCATTGCTGATCCTCGTGCATGCCGGCGAACCGTAATCCCAGGGAAGCTGCTTTTTCGCGGATAGCAGGTAGGTCGTGCTGATAAAAGCCGCTCATGATCAGACAGCCTCCGGGAATCAGTTTCTGGTGGTAGGCCTGCATGTCGTCGAGCAGAATATTGCGGTTGATATTGGCCAGTATGATATCGAAGGGGGCTTCGTCTTGCAGCAGACTGGCATCGCCAATGCGGATGCGGATGTTGTGAAGTCCGTTTTTACCGATGTTTTCCATGGCATTATTGAAGGCCCAGTCATCGATGTCGATGCCGGTAACCTCACGGGCTCCCGCTTTGGATGCCATGATGGAGAGGATACCGGTGCCGCAGCCCATATCCAAGACTCGTTTGTCTTTGAATTGTTCCGATAATTCGAGTATCGTTTTGAGCATCAGGGTCGTGGTGGAATGATGTCCGGTGCCGAAGCTCATCTTAGGTTCGATGATGATGTCGTATGCCGTATCCGGAACGGGTGCGTGAAATCCAGCCCGCACCTGTATTTGGCCGTCGATGAGAATGGGAGTGAAATGGTCTTCCCAGATTTTGTTCCAGTCTTGGTCGGGAATGTCCTGACGGGTAAAGCTGATGTGGCATTGTTTGGAAAAGTAGTTTGGTAATTCCAGGGTTTCCAGTGTTTCGGGTATGAATTCTGCTGCCGGGATATAAGCTTTGAAGCCGGAATCTGTGTAGGAAAATCCATCGTATCCGACGGTGGCGAGCTCCGAAATCAGCGCATCGGCAATGGCTTCGGTGTTCGGTTCAAGGGTAAATGTAAGTTCTGTGTAAACCATGATAATGAATTCAGGTGAAAATTATATGTTCTGTCGGTCGCCGGGATGATCCAGCGACATACGTATTCTCCATTCTTTGGGATAGTAATTGTTCATGCGGTTTCCCAGGTTTTTGCACCATCCCAGAGCGATGTCCCCGTAGGTGACGAGTACCCATTCTCCGGACTTGCCTGTCAGGGGAATGTCTTCTTTTTTCAGGAAGGCGAGGGCGGTATTCCGATCGGCGGGGTATAGGTTACAGTGGTTCCGGTTGAGTCCTTGCCATAAGGCGGACGGGGGCAAGAGTTTTAATTTTTGGTTGTTGAACTCGGCCAATTCACATCCTTTGTAAAGAATGCGCAAGGTGTGTGTCAGGTTGTTGATGAAATCGGCGTGTGTCTGTGGGATGATCCCGAGTATGTTGCCGTCGGCATAGGGCTGACAGAGTTCCGGGCGGAGCAAGTAGGGCTTTAAAGATGCGGGTAGTGCTATCGGTTTGGTGTGTTCTTTCCTTTTATTTTTCCGGAAGTTAAATTCTTTCCCTTCCGTTTTCCGGACTACTCCAATAAAGAAACCTTCTCCCTGGATTTTGTGCGGATAGAAACGATAGCCCGGCAGGTCGGAATAAGCGGGAGTAATACCCGGAAAATTGTGTTCTATCGGGACGGGAGCCGCCTGGTAGGTCCGGTGGAGCCATTCCAGTATGGCTTCGTTTTCTCCGGTATTGTAGGTACAAGTGCTGTAAATCAGGTATCCTCCGGGTTTCAGGCAATCCCAGATGTCCGTCAGTATTCTTTGCTGTCTGTCGCTGCAAAGTTGCAGATTGCCTGCGCTCCATTCGTGAATGGCTTCGGGGTCTTTCCGGAACATGCCTTCTCCGGAACAGGGAGCATCTACCAATATGATGTCGAAGGCTCCGGTTAAAGGACGGAAATCGGCCGGGTCGTTGTTGGTGATTACGATATGATCTGTTCCCCATTTGATTATGTTTTCCTTGAGAACAGAGGCTCGGCTGCGGATCACTTCATTGGATATCAGCAGGCTGCCGGCCGGAAGCAGGGAAGCCGCCAGAGTGGATTTTCCTCCCGGTGCGGCGCATAAATCCAGCATACGAATCGGCGTCGACGGCAGAAGTTGTTTAAGTAGGTGATGGAGAAACATAGAGGATGCTTCCTGCACATAGTAGGCTCCCCCGTGAAAGAACGGATCGAGGGTGAACACAGGCCGTTCTGAGAGATAGAGGCCATGATTGCACCAGACGACCTTTCCGGTAATCCGGTTGGCCGGAAACAGACCCTCGGGAGAAGAAACTTTCCCGGGGTGCAAACGGATGCTGACGGGAGAAGGGGCTTGCAGGGCCTTGAAGAATGCTTCGGCTTCTCTGCCTAGCCGGGCCTGGATGCGTTCTTCAAATGCAGCAGGTAAAGTGTTCATCTTTTTATGTATCTTTGCATCGGATAGGTTGCGTTTTAACAAGAGGCTTGGCATTGTTTTTCAGCTTGCGCTACCTTTTGCCGCAAAGGTACAAAAAATTGAAATGTAAAAAAATCCGGAGGGAAAAGAGCTTGGAGGGATGATAGGGAGGAAGAGAACGTCCGGATATTGAATATTAGATAGACAGGGTTATGGAAGTGAAAGAAAATTATAGTTTGAAGGCATATAATACTTTTGATATCGATGTCAAGTGTAGATATTTTGTCGAAACGGAATCGGAAGAGGAATTGCTGGAGTTTGTGACTGCAAATGAGTGGGATGCTCATGAAATATTGATTTTAGGCGGCGGAAGTAATTTTCTTTTTACGGAAGATTTTGCGGGAACTGTATTTTATCCTGCGATGAAGGGGAAGGAAATGGTCGGAGAGGATGAAAAACAGGTGTGGGTACGTGTGGGTGCGGGAGAAGTTTGGGATGATTTTGTTGCCTGGACGGTGGAGCATCAATGGGGAGGAGTGGAAAATTTGTCTTTAATTCCGGGACATGTGGGGGCCTCGCCGGTACAGAATGTTGGTGCTTATGGTATGGAAGCGGGAGAGGTCATCGATGAGGTCGAGGCTATTGATTTGGAAAAGGGCCGGCGGGTACGGATCAGTGGCGAAGAGTGCAGATTTGCTTACCGGGACAGTATTTTTAAACGGGAATGGAAGAATAGGTTTATCATCACCCGGGTGGTGTTCCGTCTGGCTAAGCATCCTGTCTTCCGTTTGGAGTATGGAAGTATAAGACAGAAGTTGGAGAGCATGGGAAAAGGGGTGAGTTTGCAGACGGTCCGGGAGGCGGTTATCCATATCCGGAATGAGAAACTTCCGGATGTCCGGGAATGGCCTAATGCCGGAAGTTTTTTTAAGAATCCGGTAGTGGAACGCCGGATGGCAGATGTTTTGCTGCAACAGTATCCGGATATGCCGGTTTATCCGATGGAGGAGGGGTTTTGTAAATTGGCCGCAGGCTGGATGATCGATCAATGCGGATGGAAGGGCAAAAGCCTGGGGAAGGCCGGTGTACACGATAAGCAGGCGCTGGTACTGGTGAACCGGGGAGGGGCTGACGGAACCGACATTTCAAGGCTGGCGAATGAGGTCAGAAAAAGTGTTTTTCTGAAATTCAGAGTATGGATCGAACCGGAAGTATATGTAATCTGAGGGGGGAGATATAGCAAATTTGTAATCGGAGATAAAAATGATGGTAACCAAGTATAGCGAGAAGATTAAGATTTTCAATCATTATACCAACTATAAGGGTCGGTTGTTTGTAAAGACGCTGTGTGATTTGTTCAATGATACGGCAGAGGCACAGACGGAGCTGTACGGGGTGGACGTGGCTACCCTGAATGCTCAGGGGATAACGTGGATGTTGCATCGTTTGCAGATACGTTTGACAAAAATGCCGCATCAGAATGAGGAAGTGCGGATTGAAACCTGGCCTTCGGGCATTGACCGTTTGTTTGCTTTGCGGGATTACCGTATGGTTCGCCAGGACGGGGAGGAGTTAGTCAGGGCGGCTTCCGAATGGATGTATGTCGATATCAACCGCCGCCGCCCACTGCGTTTGCCGGAGAAGATTGTGAGAATGAGTACGGAGCACGATATTCCCCGGGTGGATTTGCAGCCTTTCTTGAATGCAAGGGAGTTTGTCGGTTTTGAAGCACAGGGAGGAAGGTATTTTGACGCTACTTTCGATCATATCGATTTTAACGGACATGTCACTCAGGCTTCGTATATGAGGTGGATTACCAATTCTTTGCCTTTTGATTTTTTGAAAAATCATGTGTTGACGGCAGTTGAAGTGATCTATGCTCACGAGATCATGCCGGATAGTTCTATTTATTCTGTTTATCAGATAGTGGAAGAAGGAAAAGAGGTGGTGATTCTGCACCAGGTGAAAAATAGAACGGGGGAGTTGACGCATTGTTCTGCCAAGACCGTGTGGGAATGAGAGGGTGAGTGACCGGAGGTCACTCAGGAAGGCTGAAAGGAAAATGGGAATTAAACTTCTTTTTCAATCAGGTAAACGTTGCGGTCGGTAGAAGTGCGGGATACCAGTTCGGCTACGAAACCTGCCAAGAATAATTGTGTTCCCAAAATCATGCAAACCAGCGAAAGATAGAAATAGGGATTATCCGTAACCAGACGTGCCGGAATGCCGTGAGACAGGCAAATCAGTTTATCTATGCCGATCCAGGTGGCGGCAAAAAATCCGAGAACAAAAAGCAGGGTTCCGATGGCGCCGAATAAGTGCATGGGTTTTTTGGCAAACCGGGTGATAAAAGTGATGGAGAGAAGATCGAGTACTCCGTTGATAAACCGGTTTAATCCACCGAACTTTGTTGTTCCGTATTTGCGGGCGCGGTGTTGAACAACCTTTTCTCCAATGCGGGTAAAGCCCGCTTGTTTGGCCAAAATCGGAATGTAGCGGTGCATCTCGCCGTATACCTCGATGTTTTTAACGACCTTATTTTTGTAGGCTTTTAGTCCGCAATTGAAGTCGTGGAGTTTGATTCCTGAGAATTTGCGGGCTGTGGCGTTGAATAATTTTGTGGGCAATGTCTTGGACAGCGGATCATATCTTTTCTTTTTCCATCCGGAGACCATGTCGTAGTCTTCGTTCTGTATCATCCGGTACAATTCCGGAATTTCGTCCGGGCTGTCCTGCATGTCGGCATCCATCGTGATGACGACATCTCCGCCGGCTTTCTGAAATCCGGAATGAAGTGCAGCCGATTTGCCATAGTTGCGGCGGAATTTAATGCCACGGATATGTTGGTCTCCGGAGGCATGTTCTTCGATGACCTGCCAGGACCGGTCTTGGCTGCCGTCGTCTACCAGGATGATTTCGTAGGAAAAATTGTGGTTTGTCATTACTCGCCTGATCCACTCAAGCAGTTCGGGTAATGATTCGTCTTCGTTATATAAGGGTATGACTACTGAGATATCCATAGCGTATGAGGTAAAATAACTTTAATTAGCGGCATGTTTCCTGCGTAGAATCCCGGCTAGCAGCAATGCGAAAATAAATCCCGTAAATAATTTGTTGAAGGCTTCCGAAAATGCGATGACTCCCGGTTTCATCAGTTTTCCCATTAAATCAGTCATATCGTTTAATAGGGGGGAACCTTTGTATACTTCCTTCAGCAACTGGTTTACCGAAGAGACATAATGTTCCTGCAATTCGGGTACGGAGTGATAGAGGGCGTATATGAAAATGCCGTAAATACAGGCAGAAACAGCAATCATTAAGGTGGCAGCGGCAAGCGCCTGACCGTAGGAAATGACTCCGTTCAGGCTTTCTTCCCGGTATTTCCGTACTCCGATGAAAGTACCGGAGAGGGTCAGCAACAGAATCACATCGGTAAGCTGCTGATTCAGTGTGATGTTTCTGCCCGATTTATAGAAAATATAGGTTGCCAGCATATTGCCCAGGCCTATGAGCAGGCCGAAGGCAGCGTTTTTTGAAAGAAAAGTATTGTTCTTTATGTTTTCCATGTCTTTAGTATAAGTCGGCTTTTCTTCTTAAAAATATTTTTTCTCCTTCCGTCAAAGCACTGTCTTCGGAAAGATAGTTGAGACGGAGGATATTTTTGAGCCGTACGCCGTATTGCTGAGAGACTGAATGAATGTCTTCACCGGCTTTCACCCGGTGAAATTCGTATCCCCGTGCCGCTTTGCTTTTTTTCTTTTTCAGATAGACGAGTTGTCCGGGTTGCAGGTCAGACTGTTTCCGGTCGTTGTATTGCAGTAATTTTTTTAGCTTAATTCCGTAATATGCGGCAATTTTGTCATAGGAATCGCCTGGAACTGCTTCTATACAGATGAGTCCGTTTCTCATTTCTTCCCGGTTGCGGTAGTTGGGATGTTCTGCAAGTTCCGGGGACGGTTTTTGTCCGGCAGTATCTTCCGCTGTGATGCCGGGAAGATTTCCGTCGGGGTGTGTTATCAGGCGATCGTATTGGTAGAGTTCTTCTTCTTCGATGATTTTGATCAGTAAATCCGCATATTTAGGATTGGTGGCATACCCGGCAGCCTTGAGACCTTTGGCCCAGGCCCGGTAATCCGTGCTTTTCAGTGCAAACAGCCCGGCGTACCGGGGACGGGAGGTCAGAAAGTCGCTGTGATCTATCCACGATTGTTCGGGGGTTTTATATTTCCGGAAGCATTCGTCTTTTTCGTCATCGTCCATCGTGTAAGTTAGGCCTTGCCATTCTTCGTGGCATTTGATGCCGAAATGATTGTTTGCATTTACTGCCAGTTCCGATTTGCCACATCCCGATTCGAGAATGCCTTGAGCTAGTGTGATGCTGGCAGGAATACCCGTTCTCTCCATTTCCCGGATGGCGATCTGTTTGTATTTGCGTACGAATTCTTTTCTCGAATCTGCTTTAACCAGACTGAAGGGAAGCACGAGAAGCAGAAAGAGAGTTAAAATAAATCTGTGATTTTTCATTTTATATTTCGTTTTTCGCGTATCTTAGGGGGGATAAAATTAGTAAAAAATAGTGATGGATAAAAGAGAACTGAAAATAGATTATTCCTCCTGGTCTGATTCTTATCCGCAAGGGTATGAGGAATTGTGCCGCGAAGCCATAAAAGCTTCTGCACGTGCTTATAGCGTTTATTCACATTTTTCCGTAGGAGCTGCGGTACTATTGGAAAACGGGGAGATCATCACAGGCAGTAATCAGGAAAATGCTGCTTATCCGAGTGGTATCTGTGCAGAGCGTACTGCTTTGTTTTATGCCGGTTCAGTGTGGCCCGAAGTTGCGGTAAAGGCTCTGGCCATTGCTGCAACGGTGGATGGGGTGGTCAGGGAAAAGTTCATACCGCCTTGCGGAGCTTGCCGGCAGGTTATGGCCGAAGTGATCCAGCGTTATGGTCAGGATTTTGAGGTGATTATGGTGGGTAGCCGGGAGACGGTTGCGCTTAAAGCGTCGGCTTTGTTGCCATTTGCGTTCCGATGGTAGCAGAAGGAAAATATCCGAAATTGTGGACTTTTATTCGTTGAAACTGAATTTTACACGGTTGACAATGGAGCGGCCCAAGGTTAGTTCGTCGGTGTATTCCAGATCGTTGCCGATGGAGATGCCTTTGGCGATGGTACTGATGATCAGGTTTTCTTTGTTTTTCAATTTTTTAAAAATGTAGTAGCCTGTGGTGTCGCCTTCTATGGTGGCGCTAAGGGCAAAAATGATTTCCTTTACCGAAGTCTGTTCTGTCCGTTCCAGCAAGGAGGGAATGTGTAGATCGGCGGGTCCTATGCCGTCCATGGGAGAGATGATGCCGCCCAAAACATGATATAAGCCGTGAAATTGGGATGTCGCTTCGATGGAAAGAATGTCTTTGATGTTTTCTACAACGCATATCGTGGATTGGTCACGTTTCCGGTCGGCACAGATTTCACAGATTTCACCGTCAGAGATATTATGACAGATTTTGCATTCCCGGATATTTTTCTTTAGTTCGGCAATGCTGTTGATGAATGTATTGACTTCACCGGCATTTTTTTTCAGTAAATGAAGCACAAATTTCAGGGCTGTCTTCCGGCCGACTCCGGGTAATGAAGCAAACTGGTCTACCGCTTTGTCCAATAACTTCGATGAATTCATAGTATAAAGTGCTAAAAGGATTTGAAAAGCCGGATAAATTCGGGAAAGCGACGGGAAATGGTTTTCCCCGCTCGTATTTCCTTACCCCCAAACCTAAAACTTTAATCTTTAAAATGAATATCCTTAATCATCATCTGTATATCGTTTTTGCCCATAAATTCATTTTCCTGTAATGAGTAGCAGAGGTCGAAGTAATTGCCTGCGTTTACTTTTTCGTACCAATGTCCCATGCCGAAGCCTATACCGCAGCGGTCGTTACAAATCCGGGTATCATCGACCGCCACCAGTTTCAGGTGTTCGTTGTTTCTTCCGACGCGTTTGGTTCCGATAAAATTGATTACATTTTTTGTCATGAATACGGGTATGGTATTATTGGGACCGAAAGGAGCAAATTTCTGTAACATGTGGTATAATTCCGGTGTAATATCGGAAAGCTTCAGTTGTGCGTCGATGTTGATCTGAGGGGTCAGCATTTCCTCGTTGATGGTTTCTCGGACAATTTGTTCAAATTTCTGCTTGAACGGTTCCAGGTTTTCCAGTTTCAGTGTGAGTCCGGCGGCGTATTTGTGTCCGCCGTAGTTTTCGAGATATTCACTGCATTGGGAGATGGCGAAATACAGGTCGAATCCCTCTACTGAACGGGCTGATCCTGTCACAAAACCGTTGGATTCGGTCAGAACAATCGTAGGCCGGTAGAAGGATTCTGTCAGCCGTGACGCTACAATTCCGATCACTCCCTTATGCCATTTCGGATTGTACAAGACGGTTGTTTTTTTGGAGGGTTCGATTTCCGATTGATTGATATGGTGGATGGCTTCTTCGGTGATATCGTGGTCGAGTTTTTTGCGCTTGTCGTTGAAATTATTGATGTCCAGTGCTATACCCTCGGCAGAAAACTTTTCGTCTGCCGTTAGCAGTTGCACTGATTTTCTGCCGGATTCCACTCTTCCGGCGGCATTGATGCGGGGACCAATTCTGAACACGATGTCATTGATGGTGATGTCCTTGTCCAGACCGGCAATTTTAATGATTGTTGCCAGGCCCAGGGAGGGGTTGGTGTTCAGTTGCTGCAATCCGTAATGGGCCAGAATGCGGTTTTCTCCCGTAATGGGTACAATATCGCTGGCAATACTGACACACAGCAAATCGAGCAGTTTGTACAATTCCGACATCGGCAGATTGTGTTTCAGGCTATGTGCCTGAACAAGCTTAAAGCTGACACCGCAACCGCTGAGCCATTTATATGGGTAAGGGCAATCTTTGCGTTGAGGATCGAGTACTGCTACAGCTTGCGGCAGGTCATCGCCAGGGGTATGGTGGTCGCAAATAATGATGTCCACCTTTTTGTCTTGGGCATCTTTGACTTTTTGGACGTCCTTAATCCCGCAGTCGGTGATCAGCATCAGGGAAAAGCCTTCCCGGGCTGCATAATCGATTCCTTTGTCGGATACACCGTATCCTTCAGTATACCGGTCAGGAATGTAATATTCCAGATTTTCGCTGTTGCAGTGATGTTTCAAATATTTATACAACAAGGCGACTGCCGTAGTCCCGTCTACATCATAATCGCCGTAGATCAGTATTTTTTCGTCTTGGGCAATGGCGCGGTCCAGACGTTCTACTGCTTTCTCCATGTCTTTCATCAGGAAAGGATCATGGAGCATGTTCAGAGAAGGATTAAAAAAAGCCTGTGCACTCTCTGCAGTACTGATTCCGCGTTGTAGCAAAAGGTTCGCTATGACCGGATGACAATTTAATTTTTTTGCAAGTTCTTGTATATTAGTTTCCTCCGGAGGAGTATTTATAACCCATCTTTTTTTCATTATACTTTTTTCCAATTCTGCTACAAAGTAGCGGAAATTCCTGCTTATTTCAAAGAGTAATTTGGATTAATTTCATATAACAAAATAGAAAAACGGCAATCTGAAATGAATGAACTCTATCACGAAATCCTAATTTCCGCCTGAAGGTTTCTAAGAAATGGCAGAGTTGGCGGTGAATTTTTTGCTTTTGCTTCAGGAAAATAGTAACTTTGCCAAATTATAAAACTTAAGATATATTAAGCGATTGATTCTAAAATAATTAATTGATACAAAAATGAGCTTTACTGATTTAAGTGAACAGGAAATGATCCGGAGAAATTCGTTAAAGGAATTGGAAAAACTGGGAATTGAGGCCTATCCGGCTGCAGAGTTTAAGGTGGATGCCCGTGCGGTTGATATAAAAGCACAGTTCGATGAAGAGGCTGAACCCCGTAAGGTGGTGATTGCCGGAAGGATGATGAGCCGTCGGATCATGGGTAAGGCTTCGTTTTTTGAATTACAGGACGCTACAGGCCGCATACAAGTGTACGTCAGCCGGGATGATATTTCTACTGATGAGTCATCGACTGCGTATAATGTCGTTTTTAAGAAATTGATGGATATCGGAGATATCGTAGGAGTGAAAGGGTTTGTATTTAAGACACAGACCGGAGAAATTTCCGTACATGCTAAAGAGCTGGTGATGTTGTCCAAATCTCTCCGGCCTCTGCCGGTGGTTAAAGAAAAGGATGGCAAGGTGTTTGATGCCTTTACCGATCCCGAGCAGCGCTATCGTCAGCGTTATCTTGATTTGATTGTGAATCCGCAGGTGAAGGAGGTATTTGTAAAGAGGACCAAAATGATCAATGCTATTCGCAATTTCTTTAATTCCAAAGGTTATCTGGAAGTGGAGACTCCAGTATTGCAGGCCATTCCCGGCGGAGCTTCGGCCCGTCCGTTTATTACCCATCACAATGTCCTGGATATCCCGCTGTATCTGCGTATTGCGAACGAATTGTATCTGAAGCGGTTGATTGTAGGTGGCTTTGAAGGGGTATATGAATTTTCCCGGAATTTTCGTAATGAAGGGATGGACCGTACGCACAATCCCGAATTTACCTGTATGGAAATATATGTCGCCTATAAGGATTATCTTTGGATGATGGATTTCACCGAAGAGATGATTGAAACGGCTGCCTTGGCGATTAACGGAACCACTAAGACGGTAATCGGTGAGAACGAAGTGGATTTTAAACGTCCCTTCTGCCGGGTACGCATGGCAGATGCCATTAAAGAATTTACGGGTTATGATATTGAAAAAATGTCCGAAGAGGAGCTTTATGAGGCTTGTCTGAAAATGGATATTCCGGTGGATAAAACGATGGGAAAGGGCAAACTGATAGACGAGATTTTCGGTGAAAAATGCGAAGCTCATTATATTCAGCCTACTTTCATTTACGATTATCCGAAGGAGATGTCGCCTCTGACGAAAAAGCACCGCCGGAACCCTGAACTTACCGAGCGGTTTGAATTGTTTGTAAACGGTAAGGAAGTGGCAAATGCTTATTCGGAGCTGAACGACCCGATTGATCAGTTGGAACGTTTCCAGGATCAATTGAAGTTGCAGGAGAGGGGGGATGACGAGGCCATGTATATCGATTACGATTTTGTACGTGCGTTGGAGTACGGTATGCCGCCGACTTCCGGTATGGGTATCGGAATTGACCGTCTTTGTATGTTTCTGACCAACAGCCCGTCGATTCAGGATGTATTGTTCTTCCCTCAGATGAAACCGGAGAAGAAACCGGTGGCGGATGCGGACGATAAGTTCGAAGAAGCGGGAATTCCTAAAGAATGGATTGCCACTGTCCGGAAAGCTGGTTATCAGACCGTAGAGGCGCTGAAGGGCGTAGAAAATCCGAATAAATTACATCAGGAGTTGTGCGGGATCAATAAAAAGGAAAAACTGGGATTATCGGGTTTGACGCCTGATATCGTAAAAGGCTGGTTGAGTTAATTTCAGATGTCGGATTCACGTTACCCGGAAGGATTCCGTAGAACGTGAGTGCTAATAAGTAAAATGATTGAGATGGAAATACCTGAAAATCCAAGAATCGCTATTGTCGGAGGAGGAAGTTGGGCTACTGCTATCGCTAAGATTCTGATGGAAACCAATGAACATATTAATTGGTTTATGCGGAATATAGAGACCATCAATGCCTTTAAGGAACTGAATCACAATCCCCGGTATTTGTGCGCCGTGGATTTTGACTTGTCGAAAATCACTTTTACGGATAACCTGGATTGGCTGATTGACCGTTCGGACGTGATTATTTTTGCCATTCCGAGTGCCTTTCTCAAAAATGTGGTGAGCAAATCTACCCGTCCGCTGAAGAATAAAATCGTCGTGTCGGCGATCAAAGGGCTGATCCCGGACGATAATCTGATCATCGGGGAATTTTTTAACCGGCGGTACGAAGTTCCCCTGGAGCAGATTGTGGTGATCTCGGGCCCTTGTCATGCAGAAGAGATAGCATTGGAAAGGTTGTCATACCTGACTTTTGCCAGTAATGACACCCGGATAGCCCGTTTGGTTTCCCAATTGTTCAGTTGCCATTATGTGAAGACTTCGGTTTCGGACGATATTTATGGTACGGAATATGCTGCAGTGATGAAAAATATTTTTGCCATTGCTGCGGGAATTTGTCATGGTTTGCGTTATGGAGATAATTTTCAGGCGGTTCTGGTATCGAATGCCATACAGGAAATCGAACGTTTTGTAGCCGCTGTTCACCCTATCGAGAGGGACATCAAGAGTTCCGCCTACTTGGGGGATTTGCTGGTAACGGCTTATTCCCAGTTTAGCCGTAACAGGACTTTCGGTACGATGATCGGCAAAGGATACTCGGTGAAGTCGGCTCAGATGGAGATGCTGATGATTGCCGAAGGATATTTTGCGGTGAAGGGGATTAAGGAAATCAATGAGTACTATAAAGTGTATATGCCGATCACGACGGCGGTATATAATATTCTGTATGAAAAAATCAGTCCTGTTTTGGAAATACGGTTGTTGACCGAGCAGTTGAGGTGAGGGCTGCAAATGGAAGATTAAGGAGGACAGAGAAGGATAGAGGCGGGAATTTTTAATATGAGCATGTGATGTATTCTTTTGTTGAAGTTAATGATGCGAAATCGGAACAGGCTTTTCTGAAGTTGCCTGTCAGGTTGTACCAGGACAACTCTTATTGGATTCGTCCCCTGGATAATGATATCCGTAACGTGTTCAACCCGGAGAAAAATCCCTGTTTCAAACAAGGGGGAGAGTGTGTCCGTTGGTTGTTGAACAACGAAAAGGGAGAGTGTATAGGGAGGGTTGCTGCATTTATCAATAAAAAGACTTATTGTCTGGACAAGCATCCGGTAGGACAGATGGGTTTTTTTGAATGTATTGACGATGAGAAAGCTGCTTTTATGTTATTTGATCGGTGCCGGGAATGGCTGGAAAGCCGGGGAATGGAAGTGATGGAGGGACCGGTGAATTTCGGAGAACGCATTGAATGGTGGGGGTTGTTGACGGACGGATACAATGAACATCCGGTGTATGCCATGCCTTATACACAGCCTTATTATGTGAAGTTCTTTGAAGATTACGGGTTCCGGGATTATTTCAAACAATTCACTTTCCGTACACATTTGGTAATGGAAAGCTTGTCAAAGATTGTGGTATGGAAAGCCGATCGCATCTTGAATAATCCTGATTATGAAGTGTTTACGTATGGAGATATCGGCAAAGAAAAAGCCATCGAGGCTTTGCTGGTGGTTTACAACAAAGCCTGGAACCTGAAGGTGCACGGCGTAGACGGCATTACCCGCGATCAGGTGGAAGCTATTTATAAAAGTTTGCAGCCGATTATCGACAAAGATTTGATTTATTTTGCGTTTTACAAGCAACAGCCTATCGGTTTTTTTCTGATGTTTCCGGAAATCAACCAGGCCGTGAAGCATCTGAACGGGAAGATGAACCTTGCCGGGATGCTGAAGTTCATGTATTATCTTCGGATAAAAAAAATCAGAGTGGCTTTGGGACAATTGTTCGGAGTCGTGCCTGAATTTCAGGGAAGAGGAGTAGAGGCTGCTCTGATCAAGCGTTTTACAGAACGAATAATCACCAGCAAGCATAAATACGATTACCTGGAATTGAATTGGGTGGGCGATTTCAATCCGCCTATGGTGCATCTGATGTCGTATATCGGAGCGAAGGTGGTCCGTACGCATATTACCTATAGGAAATTATTCCGGGACGACATTCCGTTTGTCCGCTCGGCGGATAAAAATAATTTGTAATTAAAGGTATGGGTCCTGACTTCGTCATTGCGTCACCCTAAACGCCACGGGAAACAAGCCATCGTCGTTGTCATTCCGGGTGCCGAAGTTGGAACCGGGCGACTACTGGCTGGAACTGACCACGCGCTACAGCAAGGGTCAGATGACGAAGGACCCGTGTACAACTCGTTTTGAGAAGGTATTGAATGTACCTGCC
>CAZMAE010000086.1:0-4388 GCA_964564205.1 uncultured Odoribacter sp.
CCGTTAAAGAATTGCTCCAAGGGATAGTTTTCGTTAGGAGAATGAATGGCATCCGTTCCCAAGCCAAAGCCCATCAAAACCGATTTAACGCCTAAAACTTCCTCAAAGGTCGCAATGATAGGTATACTACCTCCCGAACGCACCGGCACAGGCTGTTTTCCGTAAACTTCCTCATAAGCCTTTTCGGCAGCCTGATAGGCTGGCAGATCGATCGGACAAACATAGGAAGGTCCTCCGTGCAAATAATTCACTTTGACACTCACATATTCAGGGACAATGGACTCCAAATATTCCTGGAACAGAGCGGCTATTTTTTCATGCTTCTGATTGGGCACCAGACGGGAGCTCACCTTGGCACAGACTTTCGACGGCAATACCGTTTTAGCCCCGACACCGGTATATCCTCCCCAAATGCCACACACATCAAAAGTAGGCCGGATACCGGTACGCTCATTGGTAGAAAATCCCTCTTCGCCGTGCAATGCTTTCACACCCAACGATTTTTTATAAGCCTCCGGATCAAACGGAGCCTTTGCCATTTTAGCCCTTTCTTCCTTGCAGACTTCCAGTACATCGTCATAAAAACCAGGAATCGTGATATGTCCCTGTTCATCGATCATATTGCCGATTATTTTACAGAGGACATTGATCGGATTAGCGACAGCCCCTCCGAAAATGCCGGAATGAAGATCGGCATTCGGTCCCGTCATTTCAATCTCCCAATAGGCCAGTCCGCGCAAACCCGCGGTGATGGAGGGAACATCCCGCGCAATCATACTGGTATCGGAAACCAATATGACATCGGCTTTCAGCATGTCCTTGTGTTTCTTGCAAAATGCAGGCAGACTGGGAGAACCGATTTCCTCCTCTCCCTCTATCATAAATTTCACATTACATTTCAAATTTCCGGTCCTGACCAGGTATTCAAAAGCCTTGGCATGCATAAACGACTGTCCCTTGTCATCGTCAGCCCCCCTGGCCCATATTTTACCGTCCTTAATCACAGGCTCGAACGGATCTGTATGCCACAAACCAACAGGATCCACAGGCATCACATCCATATGCCCATACACCAAAACAGTAGGCAGCGACGAATCTATTATTTTCTCCCCGTAAGTGACAGGATTGCCTTCGGTTTCATAAACCTCAGCCCGGTCCGCACCAGCCTCCAGCAACAAGGACTTCCATTTTTCCGCACATCTGTACATATCCTGTTTATGTTCAGGATCAGAGGAAATGGAAGGGATCCGAATTAACTCAAACAATTCGTTCAAAAAACGCTCTTTGTTTTCTTCAATGTATTGATTTAAATTTTCCATAAGATAGGTTATAAATTGAAACTATTTCAAGCAAAACAATGCTGATCGGGTATAAAGATAAAGGAAAAAGAAAGAAAAAGAAAAAGAGGCTTGAAATAATTTTCCACATACAATTTTCTAAATACAATTAATTACTTACTTTTGTTATCCGAACCTACCCGCTGACAATGAAAGCGGCGAACTCAGTTCCGATTTTTAAAGCGTCTTAATATACAAATATTTGAAACGGCTAAATTATGTCAGACCTTTCCGAAGTTAAAATTTTTTCCGGAGACAACAGCACATACATTGCTGAACAAATCGCGACCTCTTTAGGTCTGGAACTCGGGAAAAAAAATCTATTGCATTTTAGTGACGGAGAATTTGCGACTGCTTATGAAGAAACAGTGCGTGGAGACCATGTATTCATTGTTCAATCAACATTTCCGCCCAGTGATAACCTGATGGAATTACTGATGATGATTGATGCTGCCAAAAGAGCATCAGCCTATAAGGTCATCGCTGTTATTCCCTATTTCGGTTTTGCCCGCCAGGACCGGAAGGATCGCCCCCGGGTGGCCATTGGTGCCAAGCTGGTAGCCAACCTGTTGCATGCCGCAGGAGTGGACCGTATCATGACCATGGACCTGCATGCAGACCAGATACAGGGATTCTTCGACATTCCGGTTGACCACCTTTACGGTTCCACGGTATTAGCTCCTTATATCCGGTCGTTGAAACTTGAAAATCTGGCGATTGCTTCTCCCGACATCGGCGGTTCGAAACGCGCCAACTCATGGGCTAAGTTTTTCGATTCCGGCTTGATTATCTGCCATAAAACCAGAGAAAGACCAAACGAAATCGCCGATATGAAAGTCATTGGGGATGTGAAAGGCAAAAATATCGTTATTGTCGATGACATGATCGATACCGCCGGAACCATCTGTAAAGCGGCAGACATGCTGAAAGACAAGGGAGCCGCTAGTGTCAGGGCTGTTGCCACCCATGCCGTCCTTTCGGGAAAAGCTTATGAAAACATCGAGAAATCCGCACTAACGGAAGTGGTATTCACCGATTCCATCCCGTTGAAACAGCAATGCGATAAAATCAAAATCATATCTGTGGCCGATATGTTTGCCGAAACCATCCGGAATGTGGTTGAACACCGGTCCATCAGTGATCACTTTCTTCTGTAAAGACATCTAAAACGATCCATCAAAGAGGCTGCGTCGTAAACTTGAATACGACACAGCCTCTGTTTGCATCAAATCATTCATTGATAACACTATTTCCGGATGAAAAATTTATACCTGTTTTTTATAGCCATTACATGCTATGCATGCCAGGAAAATACAATATACGACAGGCAAACATATTCGGAATTTTCAAAAACAGAAAAACTGGAAGGTAGGGAGATTAAACTTCAGGACTCCATATTTTTTACCACTCCTCAAATTTTGGTAGAGGATAGTTTATGCTGCATATATGATTTGGCAGCCCAAGAGGGACATTACTGCCACATATTCAAATTTCCTGAATTTATTTATAAATATTCAATGGTAAAAGTAGGCAGAGGGGCAACGCACAATATCCGAGCGATGGACTTTGCACCCTTCGGATTCTGCCTCAACAAGTAGATACTGCCATATCTTGGCAATGAACATACGCCGAAAGTATTCTCTGCATCTAAAAGATAAATATACCCATCAATAGTGGTTTGTGTATTATCACATTTAATATCAGTTTTCACTTTCTCTACAAGCTGGGTCTCAATAAAGAGGACTGATTTAGTCTCCTTAATGCCATAAGCTGTTGGTGCAATTTTATCTTTTATTCATCTTTCCCTTTCAACATCTTAATAGCTCGGTCGAAGTCACTCTCGAACAGGCTCATTTCGCGCGGGCGGTATATTTCAAACTCCTTTTCTGCTTTTTCTATTGCTTTCTCGTGAGAAATGCTACCTTTACCCATCAACACCTTCCGTTTGTTGGCAATGATTTGATTGTCGAGCGTCTCTATCCAGTCCTTCATTGTCATCGGGTTCATCTCCAACGCTTGAAACTCTGCAAAGTCCAAGAATCCGGATACCAACAAGTTCAGGCGCTGCAACTCTATTTCCGATAAGTAGTTCTTAGCAATCTTTACATCATCTTTGGTTACATAGTTGCCTTTGAAGTTAGTCATCCCGACAAACGGCTTCTCATTATCTACTCTGTTGTAGATAACCTCGGCAGCAGTATTCTCGTGAACAGCGTAGTGCAGTTTATTCTGAACCGTTGCGAAGAAGGTCTTAGTCATATCGCTGCGCGGGTCATAGTCGATGGCTGTTGCATAGATGTCCGTTACCTGCTGATAGAAATTGCGCTCGCTGCTGCGGATATCCCGAATGCGCTGCAAGAGTTCGCGGAAGTAACGGTTACCACCCTGTTTGAGCCGCTCATCGTCCATCGCAAAGCCTTTCTGAATATATTCGTGAAGCCGTTGCGTTGCCCAGCGGCGGAAGCGGGTTGCCACTTGGGATTGCACCCGATAACCCAACGCAATAATCATATCAAGGTTATAATGTGCCACGTTGCGAGCTTGCGTTTTCCCCTCAATAGCACCATGTTGAGTGGTTATTCGGAAATCCCGAACAACCACTTCTCTGTCGAGTTCTCTATCCTCAAGGATGTGTTTGATGTGTTCGCTAACATTGGATACGCTTGTCTGGTATATCTCGGCCAACTGCTTTTGTGTAAGCCACAAATCCTCGTCGGCAAAGCGAACCGCCACTCGCGTTATATCGTTGTCGTCTTGGTAGATGATTATTTTGTTATTGTCCATTATAAAGCCCTAATATCATTTCATATACTTTTGATATTCCGTTCTTAATCGTTGTTGAATTTCTGCGATTGCGAACTTTTGATTGTCCATTGCTGAAACCGCAACATCGAGAGCCTGTTTTAATTGACCGAACCACGGCTTGCGAATTTCCAACTCCTGCTCATTGATCGCGGGGGTCGGTGGCAGATGCTGCTGTATCTGACCAACTAAGACAAATGCCTTATTAATACTCTGAGCAGATTCCATTACATGATATTTTTTGTTAAT
>CAZMAE010000087.1:0-12289 GCA_964564205.1 uncultured Odoribacter sp.
GGTATAAGCCAGTCTGTTTTCCCATCACACGATTTCAATTATTCCCCGTACAATCGGGCGCAAAGATACAAAAACTTGCGAAAAAAAGACAGGAAATCGGGAAATAATGCAACTTATTCTTTATGTCAAAAAGCCGTAGGAATGACCTTCATCATCATATAGAACACAACAATTAGCAATGTGATTGCAGAGATCATCACAAAATGATTATATTTGCGATCACATTGCAGAATATATGAAACTTCTCTTGCCTCGGATTATTTCACAATCTGTCCGCTGATCAGCAACAACGAAAGCTCGGATATCTTGGTCTGGTAGATTGCGGAGACCTCACGGTCAACGGCATCGATATAACTCCGCTGAAACTCGCGGAACTCGATTCCGGCCAGCTCGCCCAATTTGTATCTTTCCAGGGCGGCATCGAGATTATCGAAGGCTACCCGGGCACTTTCCTTTTCAAAAGAAACCATCCGGAGATTATTTTCATAGGTATTGAACAATTGGGCCAGATCGGCCTTCATCTGCAACTCCGCCTCCTGATAGGAGAGGCCGGCATTTTCCATATCCAGACGGGCATTTTTTATCTTACGTCTGTTTTCCAAACGGTTGAAGATATCCACGCTCACCGCAAAGCCCCAATACGGACCATTGGAACGGTTCAGGGAAGTGGCGGCGGCAGGCGTTTTGGTCCGGTTGTAATTATACCCCGTCTCAAAGTCGATCGTCGGAAACAGGGCAGCCCGGGCGATTTTCATATCCAATTCCGACACCTTCCGGTCACGCCGGCCGATGAGCAAGGCGGTATTCCATTGCAGCATATTATCGTATAATTCCTTGAACTGCAACGGAGCATGCAGCGTTATGGAATCGTCCACATAGGAGTGCTGTTGCAAATCGGCATTCATACTGGTATTCAAGGAAATGTAAGCACTCTTCAGCAATTCCTTTTCTTTGATGTAATCCGAACTATCGGCATTCAGGTCCAGTTTGGCCTGCTGGGCTTCAAGTCCGGACAATACTCCCAGGACATACTTATCCCGGGCTTCGGCATAGCGGGCTGCCGACAAAGCCAAGGAATGCCGGGCAGCCTCCACCTTGCTGTGCTGACGGATCACATCGTAATAATAGGAGCTCACCTGAACAATCAGATTTTCAATAGCCGATTTAGTCCTCAACTCTCCAATCGTCAGCATCTCTTTATATCTGGCATGAGTCATGAACATCCCCAAACCATCGAATATCCTCCAGTTCAGGACGACTCCCGCCGATAAGGCATCGGAACGGGAACCCTCCAGCCCCCTGTCCTCGCCGGAGGCCAGCACTTTACTGTCCGTAATGCTTTGCTTTTGTCCGGCATTTACGGAAACCGAAGGCAAAAAAGGACCGTAATTCAAATTGTTCTCCGCCTGATACTGCTCGTTCCGGATAATTTTTACCGAATAATTCGCTTCGAGAGCCCGTGCTATACAACTGTCCAGCGTAAGTTTTCCCTGTGCCTGAGCCAGGTCAGGAATGAAAAAGAAAAAAGAAAAAAGGAAAATCAACATTCCCCGGTGTAAACAGCTTTTCATATCGTTCATCGCTTATTGTTCATCCTTACTCTTCATACCCTTTTTCCCCGACAATTTTGACCTTTCCGGAAGAAAGACAGGAATAAATGGCCGGAATGACAAACAGGGACAGGAAAGTGGCACACACCATTCCCCCGACAACGGCTATTCCCATGGCCACACGGCTTTCAGCACCGGCTCCTGTAGCAAGAGCCATCGGCAAAATACCCAACACCGTAGACAAACTGGTCATCAGAATAGGCCGGAAACGGGCTACAGCAGCATTCTTCACCGCTTCGAGCACCGGCTCGCCCGTGGCTTTGCGCTGATTGGCGAATTCCACGATCAGAATACCGTTTTTAGAAACCAGACCGATCAGCATAATAATACCGATCTGGCTGAAAATATTCATTGTTTGGTCGAAATACCAAAGCGACACCATAGCCCCGATCAAGGCCAGCGGCACAGTCAGCATAATGATCAGCGGATCGCGGAAACTCTCGAACTGGGCAGCCAGCACCAGATAAATGAAAACCAGTGCCAAAATAAAGGCAAACATCAGACTTGACGAGCTTTCGACGAAATCTTTCGAACTTCCGGAAAGCGTGGTTTTAAAATTATCGTCCAACACTTCGCCGGCAATCCGGTCCATTTCTTCCAATCCCTGCGATATGGTCTTTCTCCTGGCCAGTCCGGCAGAAACAGTGGCCGCCACGAAGCGGTCGTACCGGTACAACTGAGGAGGCATGGAACTCTCGGAAGTCGTCACCAGATTATCCAGGGCAATCAGTTCTCCGTCGTTATTCCGGACATAAATATTCTGCAGATCGGAAGGCTTGTTGCGGTGTTCCCGGTCAATCTGACTCAGAATCTGGTACTGCTTGCCATTCATGACAAAATACCCCACCCGCTGCTCGCTCATGGTCAACTGCAGCGTCTGGGCTATATTCTGCATGGATACCCCCAACACGGCAGCCTTATCGCGGTCGATACTGACTGTCAGTTCAGGCTTGGTAAACTTCAGGTTGACGTCAGCTACTGAAAAGACGGGACTTTTGTTTACCTCCTCCATAAAGCGGGGCAATATCCTCTTCAGGTCGTCCAGATTTTTGGCCTGAATGACATATTCCACGGGCAAGCCTCCACGCCGGCCGCCAAAGGTCTGCTGCTGCGACACCATCGTACGGGCCCCGGTGAAATTACGCACCTGTACGCCCAGTTCATCGGCAATTTCCTGCTGGGTACGCCCACGCGACTCCGGATCTTTCAGCCATAGGTTCAGATTGGAGCGGTTCGTATTGCCTCCTCCGATCATCTGTATGATTTTATCCTGCTCCGGAACATTTTCTTCTACATATTGCGACAACTCATCGGCATAGCGGCTCATATACCCGAAAGTCGCCCCTTCGGGTGCCGTAGAGACAATGCGGACATTAGAACGGTCCTCCAGAGGCGCCATCTCCGAGGGAGTGACCTTCCACAACAAACCGATAACAACGGCTGCGCCGATCAGGATGAGGAAAGCCACCCATCTCACCCGCATAAAATGCTCCAATCCCCGACGGTAGCCATCGATCATCCACTCGAAAAACGGTTCCGTCTTACGGTAAAACCAATTGTCTGTCACATTACGGGTCAACAACTTCGTCGAGATCATCGGCGTGAAAGTCAATGCGACAAAAGAGGAGATAATCACAGCACCGGTGATGACAATACTGAATTCGCGGAACAACCGTCCCGTGGTACCCTGCAGGAAGACGATGGGAAAGAACACGGCCACCAGGGCTACCGTCGTTGCAATCACGGCAAAGAAAATCTCGTCGGATCCCTTGAAGCCCGCTTCCCGGGGCGACATACCCCGTTCAATCTTGGTGTAAATATTCTCCATGACGACAATGGCGTCATCCACCACCAACCCGATGGCCAGTACGATGGCCAGCAAAGTCAGAATATTGATGGTGAAACCGGCCAGATACATGACAAAAAAAGCGCCCACCAAAGAGACCGGAATGGCCAGCACCGGAATCAGCGTAGTCCGCCAGTTGCGCAAGAAAAGAAAGATAATCAATACCACCAGAACAAAAGCTTCCACAATGGTATTCTTCACTTCATTGATGGAGTTACGGATAAATACCGTATTGTCGAAAGCGATTCCGGCTTCGATGTCGCCGGGTAAGTCCTTTTGCAAATCATCCATCACGATATAGGCGCGGTCGACAATATCGATGTAGTTGGCGCCAGGTTGGGGAATGATCACACAGGCCACCATAGGCACGCCGTTGCGCTTCATGATCGAACGGGTGTCTTCGGCATCCACCTCGGCTATTCCGACATCCCGGAAGCGCACCACCCTATCGCCGTCTTCCCGGATTACCAGGTTATTAAAATCCTCTATCGTCATCAGACGCCCCAGGGTCCGGATCGTCAGTTCCGTATTTTCCCCTTCAATCCGGCCCGAAGGCAATTCCACATTCTCTTGCGACACAGCACGCTGTACATCCATAGGCGTAATGCCGTAAGCCGCCAACAGAGCAGGATCCATTTTCAGGCGGACGGAATACCGCTTTTCCCCCCAGATGGACACACTGCTCACCCCGGATATGGTCTGCAGGCGTTCTTTATAATACTGGTCGGCATATATGCTCAGATCGATCAGCGAACGCTTGTCGCTCCGCAGGGAAACCCCGAAAATAGGCTGGGCATCCGCATCGGCCTTGCTCACCGTAGGTGCGTCAATATCTTTGGGAAGCCGGCGCATGGCGCCCGATACTTTATCGCGTACATCATTGGCCGCTGTTTCCAGGTCGACATCCAATTCAAACTCGGCCGTAATGAAGCTCCGTCCGTCGCGGCTCTGGCTCGTCAGGGAACGAATACCCGGAATACCGTTGATTGCCGATTCCAAAGGCTCTGTAATCTGCGTTTCAATCACATCGGCATTGGCGCCGGGGAAGCTGGTCGATACGGAAATGATCGGCGGATCGACGCTCGGATAATCACGCACCCCCAAATAGATCAAGCCGATACATCCGATCAGGATCAGAATGATGTTCATCACTGTCGCAAACACCGGCCGTTTTATACATGCTGATGATAAGCTCATTTTAGTCAGATTTTTGATTCATGAGTGATAATGCCAAGATTCCGGCTTTTATTTTTTCAACGTCACCGCCACTCCCATTCCTTCACGCAGCTGCATTAGCCCGCCTGTCAATATGGTGTCCCCGACACTAATACCCGAAATCACTTCCACATTTTTCTCATCCCGGCTTTCCGTCTCCACCGGAACACTCACAGCCTTGCCGTTTTTCACCACCCACAGCCGTTTTCCCTCCATCTCGGGCACCACCGCTTCACTCGGTACGGCAATATATCTATTCTTACCTTCGAAAACTATATTTCCTTTGGCAAACATCCCCGGCATCAATTCATGGTCGCTATTCTGGAAACGGGCTCTCAGCAAAATCATACGATTTTTAACATCGATCAAAGGATCGACGGCATACACGTTTGCCGGATAGAGTTTGTCACTGCCGGTTACTTTAAAAAACACTTCCCGCCCCTTCAATTGATTATCGGCATATCTCTCGGGAATCGAGAATTCGTATTTCAGGACAGAATTATCCACAATAGTCGCTATTTTGGAACTCGGTTGTACATAACTACCCTCGCTCACATAGCGGAACCCCATCTCGCCGTCAAAAGGAGCCCGGATTTCGGTGCGGCTGATTTTCACCTTCAGCAACTCGATATCCGCTTCCAACATATTATAGTCTGTCTGCAACTGATCGAAAGCCTCCCGGCTGATGGATTCGCGCTTCAGCAAAATACGCTGGCGTTCAAGTTTCTCGGACAAAAGCTTTTTTTGAAATTCCGAACGCGTCAGCTGTGCCTGCAAATCGGCATCGTCCACTTTGAGCAGAAGCTGGCCCTTATGCACAAAACTGCCCTCCTGAAAATAGATTTTCCGCACTTTACCCACAATCTCGGCCACCAATTCCACCTCTTCGTTGGCCAACAAGCTTCCATTAACGGGTATGCCGTTCGCCGCAAGGGAATAACGGGCAATAATGCCGGATACCGGCAGATTACCCCTACGGACAGGTTCCGATGCGGAAAGGGATTTATTACCTCCTCCATCTCCTTTCATCCGGGGAATAATGATCCCGGCTGCCAGCGCAATCGGAAGCACAATCCACAATGATCTCTTTACTTTCCTATTCATACCTCAAAATCAATTACAAATTTATGTCGGATAGAAACATCATAACAAAGCGTTTACCGATATATTACATAAGCCAACCGGCTTACCGGAAATAACCATTATCATGAATCGGAATCATTCACACTTCAAACACCGTTTTAGACAAAAGGGGCAGTCTAAAGTTTAGTCCCAGAATGTTAACAAATTGTTAAAGCCATTGTTTTTTCCTGAACAGCCAGAAACTCATCACCGAAAACAGAATGGATATCATAGCGATAACGATGAGGCCGTAATGACTGTTTTCCAGCCCGTTTTTGACGTTCATGCCATATAGGCTGGCAATCAAAGTGGGGATCATCAACAACAATGAAATGGCAGTCATGCGTTTCATAATCACATTCAGATTATTAGAAATCACCGAAGCAAAAGCATCCATCGTTCCGCTGAGGATATCGCTGTAAATACGCGCAGTATCCTGGGCCTGTCTCAGTTCGATTTCGACGTCTTCCACCAGGTCGGCATCGAAGTACTGACGATGTTGTTTGAGATTTTTTAACTTGATCAGTAGATTATCATTCCCCCGAAGAGAAGTAATAAAAAATACCAGCGATTTCTCAATCTTCAGTAAACGCTGCAATTCGGCATTTTGTATAGAACGTTCCAGCTCTCTTTCGACAGCCCTGCTCTGATTGTTCAATTGCTTGAGATATTTCAGATACCACACCGAGGAAGAGAGAAATAAACGGAACAACAGGTCCCAATTGCCTTCCACCCTCAGACTCTTGCGCCGCATATAGGCGATGAAATCCGGCAACATATCCGTCTGATAATGGCAGACGGTTACAAAATACCGTTCGTTCATCACCATACCCAAAGGAACGGTAATATAAGGAATATCGTTCTGATGATCCCGGAAAGGAATGCGCCAAATCATCAGAGTCCAACCGTTTTCAGACTCCATTCGGGGCCGTTCGTCCACGTCTTCGATATCCGATAAAAAGGCATGGGGCACTCCTAATTCATCCGTAAGGTAATGAATGTCTTCCTGGGAAGGGGTGATCACACTGATCCAGCAATCCGGTTTCCACACATCCACCGCTGCAAATTCTTCTTTGCAATACAAAAATGTTCTCATAATCCTTTGTTTTAGCATTTGTTTTCGTCACATCACCGAAAACAACCGTAATAAATACCCGCAAACAAAGGCCGGAACACCTTTGCCTGCATTAACACCGTTGATGATAATCGTCCATAGCTGTTGTTATGAATTTTGCAAAGGCAAAGATAGAAAATATATGTTTTTTCTTTGCGACATGACAATAAAATATCGATAAAACAGAAAAGGACGGTTGACCTGTTCCTTGCGCTACTAAGGTATTTCCGTTTCTACTAATTGTTAATTTTAACGGGAAAGCGCTGGTTGAATAAACTCCTAAGTAGGTTTCCAATTCTTCTGCGGTCAATGTAATTGTTTTTTAAATTGAGGAAGTCGATACTCTTTCCCAAAATAGATACTCAATGAACCCAGTATAATGTCGTTTAACGGATAGACAAAAAACTTTCTATAGGCTGCTGGTTTTGCGCCTGAACTGAAAAAACGGGCTCCCTTCAATTACAACAACGATCTGTTTTTTGATGATGATTATTTTGAAATTTGTATGTACACCGGTAAATGATCACTGACGCCACCGGCATAACGGGGACCACGATAGGTAGGACGGGGCTTGAAGCCGAAATGGGTCTTGTCCTCTTCGAGCAGGAAGGGAGCCGAAAACACTGTCATACGGCGGCTCAGGGAGCAACCGGCTTTTCCCCGGAGCAGGGAACCGGAAACAATGATATGGTCGATGGTCTGCCACTGTCCTCTATAGCGGTAGCTGCCATAATTTTTCTTCAGCAGGTAATAGCCCGTATTGTACAGTTCGCCGTTGCGGATTCTCTTGTCCGGATTGCGGGTTCCCAACACCTGTTGGGCAGGAGTATCGGCCTTCCCGTTCAGGTCGCCCATGATCACCAAGGCCGCACCGGCATCCACATGGAAAAGCGAATCCACCTTCCGGCGGACCACCGAAGCCGCTCGCTGTCTTTTCCACTCACTTTGCTTCTCTCCGCCGACCATAGAAGGAAAATGACATACAAAAAAATGAAGGGTATCAGTCTGAAACAAAGTCTTTGCATACAAAACATCCCGGGTATGGATGGAGGGATCCTCCGGGAAAGGAATCCGTAAGAAACCGGTTTCCAGCACCTCCATTTGGTCTTTCCGGTACAGCAAAGCCACGTCAATCCCGCGCTCATCCGGCGAATCACCATGGACAATGCCATATTGTCCGTCTGCCAGGAGGGTCTTTTCTGTAAGATCCTCCAATACTTTCCGGTTTTCCACTTCAGCCAGCCCGATAACCAGCGGGAAATCGCCTCCTCCGATGCTATCCAACACCTCAGACAATTTCCTCAGCTTGGTCATATAGCGCTTGGAGGTCCAATGCTTCGCTCCTTGAGGGGTAAACTCCTCGTCCCGGGTCAGGGGATCGTCAAAGGTATCGAAAAGATTCTCAACATTGTAAAATACAATCCGGTGGGAAGATTGTCCGCACGCTGTACACATCCAGACACTCATCACGATCCAAAAAAGATACCGCTTCATCGACTGATTTTTTATGGTTCGGCCATCCCGGATTTATTTTTCCGTTGTGCCGGCATTCTGATTTAAAAGTTCCCAATACTCTACCGCTCTCCTCAGATGCGGAATCACAATGGTGCCTCCAACCACATCGGCAACGGCAAACACCTCAAACAATTCAGGAGTAGTCACCCCCAACTCAAAACATCTCTCCAGGTGATACTTGATACAATCATCACAGCGAAGCACCATGGAAGCGGTAAGTCCCAGCATCTCCTTCACCTTGGCGGGAAGCGCACCGTCCCGATAAGTATTGGTGTCGATATTGTAAATCCGCTTGATTACTTTATTATCAACAGCCAGGATCTTTTCATTCATTTTTTCCCGGTAGGTCCGGAATTCTTTAATCAGGTCTTCCATTATCCGAAAAATTTAATCACATCATTAACATTGGCCAGAATAAACAAGCCGAAAATAAAAACCATACCCGCCATCTGTGCATATTCCATAAACTTTTCGCCAGGCTTGCGGCGGGTGATCAGTTCGTACAGCAGAAACAGGACATGTCCGCCGTCAAGGGCCGGAATCGGGAGAACGTTCACGACTGCCAGCATAATCGAAATCAGAGCGGTAAGACTCCAGAAGCTCTCCCAGTTCCAGATGCCGGGAAATATATTGGCGATAGAGGCCATACCACCCACCGATTTGTAAGCGGCATTCCCCTGCGAAAACAACAACTTCAACTGCCTTACGTAGGAGCCCAACTGGTTCATCCCCATCTTTACCCCGGCGGGAATTGCTTCCCAGAAGGAATAATGGCGGGTGGCCAGCCGGAAGGCTCCGGTCGGGAGGATCGGATAAATACCCATTTTGCCGTCGCTCCCCAGCACGAAACTATAATTCAGCGTATCCTTGCCACGAAGCACACAGGTATTGATTTTCTTCCCCTTGCTGGCTTCCAGCAAATCGGTAAACTGGTCATAAAACTGAAACGAAACCCCGTCTACCGAAAGAATACGGTCCTCTTCGCGCAATCCCGCATCGTAGGCCGCGGAATAATCGGCAAAGCCGCCTATTTCAATTCCGTCCACCGGGCGGCGGGGAACCAGCAAGGGATGAATCCTGAAACTGCGGGAAGACATCTCCAGAAGCTCGGGGACAAACGTTTCGGGTATGTCCAGAGACAAATGCTCGCCGTTGCGCACAACCTGAATGGTGCGGGGATTATTCAAAAGCATCTCCGGAATGATGTCGTTGAAACGTTCGAGTTCCCGGTTGTCCAATGCAACAATCACATCCCCCTTTTCCATTCCCATATTTGTAAAAATGGAATCGCAAACCACCCCATAGGTCACGTTTCTGGCAGGCAGATAAGTTTCTCCCCAAGTATACAGAATCCCGACATAAATGGCAAAGGCAAACAACACATTTACCATCACCCCGCCCAACATGATCAGCAAGCGCTGCCAGGCGGGCTTGGCCCGGAACTCCCAGGGCTGCGCCGGTTGTTTCATTTGCTCGGTATCCATAGACTCATCTATCATGCCGGCGATCTTCACATAGCCTCCCAAAGGCAACCAGCCTATGCCATACTCCGTTTCTCCCTTTTTGAATTTAAACAAGGAAAACCAGGGATTAAAAAACATATAAAACTTTTCTACCCTTGTTTTGAAGAGCTTGGCAAATAAAAAATGCCCGAACTCGTGAAAAAGCACGAGAATGGAAAGACTCAAAACGAACTGTAGTATTTTGATTAAAATATCCATGATGAATGGGTTTACAATGAATGATCAGAGTTTACCTTTTAAACGCTTCAGATACTCACGGGCCAGCGTACGGGCCATGGCGTCGGTAGCCACGTAATCGCCGAGGTCCGGATGGGCAATAAAATCCGCAGCAGACATCACCTGTCCGATCAGCACAGGCATATCTGTAAAAGCACACTCACGGTGCAGAAAGGCCTCCACCGCCACTTCATTGGCGGCATTGAGCACGCAAGGCATATTTCCTCCCTGCTCCATAGCCTGATAGGCAAGTCCGAGATTCCGGAAAGTTTCCGGATCAGGCTGTTCAAAGGTCAACTGCCGGCAAACCCGGAAGTCTACCCTACCGAAATCAGCCGCCACACGTTCGGGATAGGTCAGAGCATACTGAATCGGCAGACGCATATCGGGCACTCCCAATTGGGCTTTGATGCAACCATCGGTATATTGTACCATGGAATGAACGACTGACTGAGGATGAACCACCACTTCGATCTGTTCAGATTTCAATCCGAAAAGCCATTTGGCCTCGATCGCTTCAAAGCCTTTGTTCATCATAGAAGCCGAATCGATGGTCACTTTCGCACCCATATTCCAATTGGGGTGCTTCAGCGCCTCCTCCGGACCGACGCTGGCCAGATAGCGGAGGTCTTTTCCACGGAAAGGGCCTCCCGAAGCCGTAAGGATGACTTTCTCCACCCGGCTGTGGTTTTCTCCGGCCAGACATTGAAAAATAGCCGAATGCTCCGAATCCACCGGCAATATCGCTACCCGGTGTTCTTCCACCAGCCGATCAATCAGTTCCCCGGCGACCACCAGGGTTTCCTTATTGGCCAGGGCGATATTTTTCCCCGCTTTTATAGCATTCACCGTAGGGAGCAGACCGCTATACCCCACCATAGCCGTAACCACCAATTCCACCGAAGAGAGAGTAACCACCTGGGCGATGGCCTCCGCTCCGGCATAAACCTTTATATCCTCGTTGCATAAAGCTTGCTGCAACCGGTCATATTTTTCCTCATTGGCAATGACCACACAATCGGGCCTGAACTTCAGAGCCTGCTGTATCAATAATTCCACATTATTGTTCGCCGTCAGCACTTCTACACAAAAACGATCGGGATTGGCCTCGACGACCTGCAATGTTTGCGTTCCGATAGAACCGGTAGATCCCAGTATGGCAATATGTTTCATTTTTTCTGTCACAAAGTGAAGATGCCGCATTCAACCCCCTGAACTCCGGCACCTCCGGTTTACTTGAATTTAATAAAATCTTCCGGATTCAACGGATTTCCGGCTCTCCACAATTCAAAATGCAGGTGGGGTCCGCTGGAATCCTCCCCGGTATTTCCGACAATAGCAATGACTTCTCCAGCCCTGACATAATCTCCCTGTTTTTTCAGCAGTGTGGAATTGTGTTTATAAACAGACAGCAAATCATTGGCATGCTGCACTTGTATCACATAGCCGGTTTTCACCGTCCAATCGGTAAAGACAACCACCCCATCGAGCACCACCGCCACCTTGGCATTGGCCTTGGCAACGATATCGGTTCCGTAATGACGGCCTTTCTCGTCAAAACTCTGAGTAATGATTCCTTCCACGGGAGGGAAAAAATGATAATACTCCTTGTTCTGTCCTTTCAGGCCAAAACCCAGATTAAAGCGTTCCCTCTCCTCGATATCCGAACGGAATTCGCTTTCCTGTTCGCTAAGCTTAAACTCCACGGTATCGGTCCCGCTTTTCAGGGAATCTTTCCGGAACTCCGGTCTGCTCACCGTATCCCCTCCGCTCAACACCGTACGGATGGAGGTCAGGAACCGGTCTCTCTTCAATAATTCATCCTGCAGCGAATCAACCCGGATGGAATTTTCCACGATCAACTGACGCAGATTGCCATCCGGATAACCGGGGATAAATTCCCGCAAACCGGTAAAAGCAATCAACAAGATGGTCAGTGTAACCAAAACCACGGACAGGACACTCAGCGCCATCAGTACATGTAAGCGGGAAAGCCTGAATTTCAGCACTTCCTCGTATGAGGTCTCGTTGACCACTGACAATTTGTACTTATATTTCAGCTTATCCCAAAGCTTTACCTTTTCTTTGCCCATGCATTTCTTTTTAAGCCTTCAAAATTACAATAAAA
>CAZMAE010000088.1:0-2289 GCA_964564205.1 uncultured Odoribacter sp.
CGACAGGAGGTAAACACGAATCAGATGTTTACCTCCTGTTTTCGTATCTACCTCCTTCTCACACAACCCGTCATGCTGCCGGCATACCGGTTCCTAATCTTTCGGCAACACCGACACTGTATAATAACACCCTGTCCACACAAGCCTTCCTTCGTCTTCGGCTACACCCTCACCACAAAGGCAGAAAAGGGCAGGACAACATCCCGCCCATAAAAGACATCATTCACCAACCGCCGCATATCCGCCCGCTTCGGCAATCTTGCGGGGAATATCGGTGTTATCCAGTTTTCCTTCAAAAAGCCGGGATCCGGCACCAATGGCAAATACAGGAACCACCCCTGCCGAGTGCCCTCCGCTCGTCCAGCCTACCATAGCGATGGCATCCATGATGCGAATGGCCTGGGCTGCCAAAGGTTCGTTGGAAGAATAAAGGCTTTTCTCCAATTTCACATCATTTCCCCGGAAAGAATCGAGATAAACCTCCTTCAGTTCATTTTCTTGCTTTTCCGACAGTTTGAGGTCACTCCAAAAGCCGAGATTCTCTGTCAGCAAAGCCTGAACTTCTTCCCAGCTCACTTTGTTCTTCTTTTCTTGCCGCAGTTGTTTGATTTTGGCCGTCAGTTCTTCCATGGAAGCTTTCTGATACTGCAAAGCCTTCAGATTGAGTTCGTATCTTCCGGTTCCCAAAGCGATTCCCCCCGTTTCATGATCAGCCGTAATCACAATCAGCGTCTCGTCGGGATACTGCCGGTAGAAATCCAGAGCACACTGTATGGCTTCGGCCATGTCCACGACTTCGTTAAAAGCAGTGGCCGCATCGTTATTGTGGCAAGCCCAGTCGATTTTTCCTCCTTCCACCATGAGGAAGAAGCCGTTGTCATTGTTCTGGTTCAAAAACCGGATGGCATTAGCGGTGATCTGCGCCAAGGTCATATCACCGGGTTCCCGGTCGATGGCATAAGACAAGCTTGCCCGGTCCATGTCGTTCTTTTCAATCCAGACCACTTTAGCCGCATCTGCGGACTTCGCTTCAAATTCCTCTATCCCCCTGACAAGCATATATCCGGAATCTCTCAGGATATCATAAATAAGAGCGGCAGCAGAATCTTTTCTACTCTTCGGCTGCAAAAAACCGCCTCCCGCATACAAGTCAAAACCCGTCTTGGGAAGATCGGTGGCTATTTCATAGTACATATTCCGATCCGGCTGATGAGCATAAAAAGCGGCCGGAGTAGCATGATCCACGCTCACACTCGTCGTAATCCCTACCTTTTTGCCCGCTTTCTTCGCCTGAACCGCAACACTGTAAAGAGGATTCCGGCGCAAACTGTCCATCCCGATGGTCCCGTTCCTGGTCTTGGTTCCCGAAGCCAAGGCCGTTCCCGCGGCAGCAGAACAGGTGACAGAGTTATACCTCGAATAAGTGGTCGCGAAATTGGTCACCGGGAATTGAGTGAAATTCAAAGGCTTTAGACCTATTCGGCCTTCTTTTTCGGCCAGATACATTTCCGTCCCGTTCACCTGATTCACTCCCATGCCGTCACCGATAAAATAAAACACATACTTTGCCTTTTTCTCCTCCGGAGCTTGACGGCATTGCGGTAATAATACCATCGATCCTACCGCCAATGCTAAAAAATAAATAATCCTTTTCATGTTTTTTTCCATTTACTCCGGCAAAGATAAACCGAAGTTGTTAAAACCTGATCAAGATTTTTACAAAATTCCCCACTTTTCACCCCTTGTTTTCAGCATCATCGGCAGCAAAATCGGAGCTGGCTCAAAACCTTTTCAGCATCCGGAGAAGGTTTTTCCGGCAACGGCAAGATCCCGCTTGTCGCACTCCGCTTTATAGGCAGCCCGCAAAACGGGATCGGTCACATAGGTATTGTAAATATTTTCCATTTCGGTCCTATCGTCCATACCGTTTCCTTTGATGTATCTGAGCACAATTTCATGAAGAAGCGATTGTTTCAGCCTGTCATTTTTGAAATGCCGGGCGATGTATTTCATCCGGGCTACATTTTTATTGTAAATGCCGGAGATATTTTTGCCTCCGGAAGCGAGAATCAAGGCCGATTCCATCACGAATTCCCGGTAAACGTCAAGATCAATCAGGCTCTCATCCTCCTGAACATGCCGCTCCAGCACGGAATAATACTCCTCGCCCGGACGGTAAGCCGTATCGAACAGGACATGTCCCACGGGATACATGATCAGGCTGGACCGATATAAATATTTGATCCGTCCTTCTTCCAATTTCACGAATTCAGGATTCGTCGTTTCCAG
>CAZMAE010000089.1:0-25289 GCA_964564205.1 uncultured Odoribacter sp.
AGTACGTCTTTCATATCACCGGCATAGAACGAAGTATTGGTGATGCCGTTGACGGACGAATTTTCCTTGGCATCGGCGATTGCTTCGGGCACATATTCGATGCCGGTCACCTGGCGGGCTTGCCTGGCGATAAAGTTCGCAATGGTGCCGGTGCCGGTGTACAGGTCGTACACCGTTTCGTTGCCGGTCAGGCCAGCAAGTTGCCGGGTAGCACAGTATAATTTATAAGCTTGTTCGGAATTAGTCTGATAGAAAGATTTGGGACCAATTTTAAATCTCAGTCCTTCCATTTCTTCGAATATATGATCTCTGCCATGATAACAGATGATCTCCTGATCGGTCAGGTTGTCGTTCAGCTTTTCGTTGATGACATACATCAGGGAGGTGATTTCCGGAAACTTTGCCTTGACAGCCTCCAGAAGGGCTAAACGGGCTTCTGTGTCCTCGTGGCCGAAAGCGATGATCACCATCACTTCTCCCGTTGAGGCTGTACGGATGGTCAAAGTGCGGAGAAAACCTTGCTGTTCCCGGATCCGGTAAAAAGAGAATCCGTGGGCGATGCCGAATGCTTTGATGAAGTTCCGGATTTCGTTGGATGGACTGTCTTGCAGATAGCAATGCTCGATGTCTACCACCTTGTCGAATAAGCCCGGAACATGAAAACCCAGGGCGGGAGTGCGTTCTATGTCCGTGTCCGTACCGATTTCTTCGCGGGTCAGAAACCGCTTGTCCGAAAAGGTGAACTCCAGCTTGTTCCGGTAGTACAACCGGCGGTCGGATCCGATAATGGGAAGAATATGCTGCAATTCAATTTTACCGATGCGTTGCAGGTTGTCGATGACCTCCTGCTGTTTGAATTCCAGTTGCTTTTCATAAGGCAGATTTTGCCATTTGCAGCCGCCGCAAATGCCGAAATGCTTGCATTCGGGAACTTGCCGGAGACTGGATTCCTTGCGCATGCGGGTGACAAAGCCTTCGAGAAAGCTTTTTCTTTTCCGTGTTACCTGCACATCGACGACATCTCCCGGAACGGTATTGGGAACAAACAATACCTTGTCCTCTACATAAGCAATGGATTTGCCTTCGGCGGCAATTTTCTTTATTTCGATATTTTCCAGTAAGGGTTTTTTACCACGAGCCACGATAATAGTATTTTAAATTAAATTTGGATAAGTCTGATCATTGTTTGTCGGGGAAGAGCTTTGGAAGATGGAAAGAACAACCGGCTTTCAGTTTTCCTCGGGATGGGTCCCCAGCAATATTTTTTTCAGTTCGGCCACTCCCTTGGACGCTTCTTGTTCAATCAAATGAAATCCGCGGCGACGCGCTTCGGCCGGAATATGCGGGTCGATCACAAAAACCGGAATATTGTCCGGTGCATAGTGAAGCAGGCTGGCCGCAGGATATACTGCCAGCGAAGTGCCGATAATCACAAATATGTCTGCCTGCCGGACAATGCGGGTGGCTGGTTCTATGTTGGGAACCGCTTCTCCGAAAAAGACAACGTGCGGACGAAGCGGCGAACCATCCTCTCCGAGAGTACCTGGTTTCAATTCCCAGCCATTGAGATCGTAAATCAGATCGGGATTTTTACTGCTGCGAACTTTCTTCAGTTCGCCGTGTAAATGGAGCACATTCTTACTTCCGGCTCTTTCATGCAGATCATCGATGTTCTGAGTGATGATGCGGACATCAAAATATTTTTCCAGATCGGCTAAACCCAGATGGCCCGCATTGGGAACTGCGTCATACAATTGTTTGCGCCTTTCGTTGTAAAAATGGTTCACCAACTCCGGATTCCGTTCCAGAGCTTCCGGAGTGCATACATCTTCTATCCGGTAGTTTTCCCACAGGCCGTCACTGTCCCGGAATGTCTTGATACCGCTTTCTGCGCTCATGCCTGCGCCGGTCAATACCACTAATTTCATCGTTATCTTGTTTATTGAGCGGCAAAGATAAGGATAAATCGGATAAAACAGAAAAACTGCCTCTTCTGTTTCCGGCGCTCCCGCTTCGTTCCGTGAAGACAGAAATCCGGTTTGCAGTCCTTCGGGGCTTTGAGCCTGTTTTTACCTGTTCTCCCTGGCGGCGGGCTGGTGATGCCGGTGATGGTGCTTGCTTTTTGGCCGTGTTGTATTTGTCTTATCCAGTAAAAAATTATACTTTTGTTTGTTTAATATTTCTAAATTTAAAACAATGAATACAAGAAAATCGAGATTAATTTTTTATCTGGTGAGTGCTGTTCTGTGCTTTGCCTTTACCGCTTGCAGTGACGATGATGACGATAACGGGCGTGATCATGCTTTCTCGGCCCGGAAAGAAATCTGGGGCGAGATTATGCGCGGCGATGATCATTCGTTGGCGGCTTTCCCCGACACATATGCCTATTATTGGGAGTACACATTCGATGTACAGAAAAATCCCAACATCGGGTTGCGTATCGAAGGATGTTATCCGAAAGCCCGTTTTTTCAACTTCAATTGCTACGATGAGGAGCTTCAGTACAGTGAATGCGAACATTATTCGATCATGGATGTCGATATTAAACCGGATGCCGGTTTTGTCAACCCGTTTGTCACCGAAACCAATCTGACGCATCAGGAATACACCGTTTATGTCCTTCCCGAAGGCAAATCCGTGCCCGAAGCTAAGAATGTCATCAACTTCAAGCCGAACAGCGCGAAAGCCGGGATTTTCCTGCGCTATTATATTCCGCAGGGCGAACCCTTCCCGTTTGCCGGACAGGCATTGCCTAATATCGTAGCCTTTGATCTTACGACAGGCGATGAAGTGAAACTTCCCGCCCGCGAGTACAGTGCCATTCGCGGTGAAATGACTATCCCCGGCGGGGCATTCCCCGATGCACCGAACATGATGTTTATGCGTGCTCCGTTCAGTATGTTCTATCCCAACGGACCGGCCGAATATCTTTTCAACCGCAACCGGCTGAAAGCTGATGAAATCATGTATTTCAACTTTAAAACGGTATCTTATCCCAAAAACGTCGGTGAATACCGGACCTCCGATGTGCGCTATTGGTCTATCGGAGTTGGCAATGAAGATACCTACACTTATGTTTCGGTTTGTGATTGTGACACGAAAATCGATGCCGCCGGATTTGCCCATTATGTCATCGCTGATGCGAATTCATCCAATATTGCAGCAATCCGTACTGCTTGCACGCAGAAAGGATATAATCTCATTGAATGGAATCGGGCTGAATGGAAGGAAGGCGTGATGATTCTTTACCGTCACATGGTGTTTGATGAAAATGCCGTTTTTTCCATGCGTAAAGTGAAATCTTTCGAGGTGGGTGCAACTCCAGGTGCCCAGAATTTTGCATCACTGGTACTCGGTGCTTACGGTCCTTTCGGTAAGAAGATCTCTGAAACGGAATTTTTAACCAATGGGGCTCCCGTCATTCGGCAGTAATCATGAGAAAAGGCTATTTTGCGGGCATCGTATTTCTATTGCTTAGCGTTGCAGTTTCGTGTATCAAGGGTGAAAAGGCAAACATCGAAGTCGATATTGAGCGAGTATCCTTTGCAAACGAGGAGGGCATTCTGAATGTCGCCTATCTGCCGCAGGGAATAGACATTTATGTCGATGCCGCCCGGATCAATCCCTCCAATCTGACGCTTTCGTTCGTCTTATCGGAGGGGGCATCCGTCCGTCCCGATCCGGCGACCGTCTCGGACTATTCCGGCGGCCGTTCTTTTACCGTGACGAGTGAAGATGCCCAATGGGAGAAGACCTGGACTGTTCGCGTCATTACAGCTGATATGCCCGTCGTATTCAATTTTGAGCATTGGTATCAGCCCGATGGCAAACGTTATATGCTTCCTTGCGAGTATATCGGGGACGCAGGACAGCCGATGCAACTGAATATCTGGGCTTGTGGCAACGAAGCGTATGCCTATGCTGCCGGCAAGAAGGACTATACCGCTTATCCCACCCAGCCGTCTGCCTTTTCGGAAGCCGCAACCGGTGAACATGCCCTGAAATTGGTGACGATGTCCACCGGAGACTTGTACAAACCGATTGCTGCCGGAAATGTTTTTATCGGCGAATTCGATCCGAAAGAGTACGAACCGCGTGACGGCACGCATTTCGGCCTTCCTTTCCGTCGCAAGCCTCTCCGGTTTACCGGTAAATATCGTTATATCTCCGGCGGAGAGACCTATAAAAGCAAGGAGCAGGATCGTTGTAAGATTCAGGCGGTTTTGTACCGGACCGATGAGCAAGTCAAGTACCTGACCGGTCTTACGATTGCCGATTCACCTTATGTGATTGCCCGGGCCGAATTGCCTGAGAGCAGCTCGTCCTCTACTTCCGGTGAGGGGTATGCCTCTTTTGATGTGGAATTTCGTTATACAGGCGAACTCGACAAGGCGGTCCTTGACAAAGGGGGCTATAATCTGGCCATCGTGCTTTCGTCCAGCCGTAACGGGGATACTTATGACGGAGCCATCGGCAGCAAACTGTTCGTCGACGATCTCGAGATCCATTGTGATACTAACTTTTAATCGCTTTAAGGCAAATGAAAAAGATAATAAGTGCATGTGTGGCGGTGTTGTTGTGTTCGGTCTTGGCACAGGCGCAAAAAAATGTCGAGTATACGGTTTCTGCCGGATTCAATTTCGGGGGAACTACTCCCTTGGGGTTGCCTGCCGAGATCCGCAGCATCGACAGTTATCGTCCCGGACTCCGCCTTGCGTTTGGGGCTGGCGTGCTGAAAATGATCGCCCCCAAATGGGGAGTATCGGCCGGACTGAGATTTGAAGAGAAGGGGATGGAAACCGAGGTCTCCGTTCGCAATTATAAACTTACCGTCAATATTCAGGATGGAGATGCAACGGGGCAGAAAAAAGGGTATTACACGGGACGGATCAGGAATAAAACCGATATCGATTATCTGGTATTGCCGTTGTGTGCCGTATTTCGTCCTTCGAAGAAATGGGATGTCAAAGGCGGACTGTATTTTGCCTATGCCATCGACCGCAGTTTTATCGGCAATGCCATGGAAGGTACGATCCGTGAAACTCCTTATGACAGTAAGATCGGAATCCGGATTGCCGATTACGATTATTCGGACGATATCAATCGGTTCGATATGGGAGTGGAATTGGGCGGATCGCGCAAATGCTATAAAGGGCTTGCCGTTCACGCCCGGCTGTCTTGGGGATTGTTGAGTACGCTCGATAAAGAACGCAAGAAAATCGATATGACAACTTATAACATCTATTTGCAGGCTGGGGTGAACTATACTTTTTAGCATTGCTGATTATGAATTGCCCTCCGGAAATTGAACATCGGATTTCCGGAGGGCAATTCTTTTTAATGCAGTTTCCTTTTTTTCCTGACTTCGTCATTGCGTCACCCTAAATGCCGAGGTGGTCTAAAAGTGGCTTGATTGACATGTGGTCCGGGGGTAGCAGCATGGTTCGACTGATGGAAATCCATTTCCTGAATGCCAAGATGATTTTTGATCCATTGATACCCTTTTTCGCATGACGCAGAAATCTCATCTTCGCTCAGTCCAATGCCCGCCTGAGCCGGGTGATTAATGTTTAATTTTTAACTCCAGTGTGGAGTACGAGGCTACTCCGCACCGGAGTACGAGGCTACTCCGCATCGGAGTACGAGGCTACTCCACACCGGAGTACGTGGCTACTCCACACCGGAGTACGTGGCTACTCCACACCGGAGTGCAAGGTAACTCCGGGTAATGGATAAAACAGACAGAAGAGCAGATAATTGTTGAATCCAATAAATTGAAATGAGATGGAAAAACTGTTTTATGTAGTATTAAGTGCCGGAGACAATTATAAATCGGACATTTCTTTGGCGACGAAGTCAGGTGATTATGAATTGCCCTCCGGAAATTGAACATCGGATTTCCGGAGGGCAATTCTTTTTAATACAGCTTCCTTTTTTCTGTGCTGTTTATAATTCGGTCAGCTGAGCTTCCAGGGCTGCAATTTTCGCTTCGGCATCGGCTTGTTTTTTGCGTTCATTGGCAACAACCTGAGCGGGGGCACCGTTCACAAACTTCTCATTGCTGAGTTTTTTCATTACAGCATTCAAAAAGCCACGGGTATAATTTAACTCTTCCTGCAGTTTCGCTTTTATTTCTTCCGTATTTACCTGACCGGTAGCCGGAATGAAATATTCTACCGTATCTGCGATGAAACTCCACGCTCCTTTTACTGCTTCACTGACCACTTCGATGGAAGAAAGATTACCCATTTTGATGAGGATACTGGCAAAAGTAACCGGGTAACGGTCATTTTGTTTGACTTTCAGTTCTAAAGCATCTTTAAAGGCAATATTATTTTGCTTGCGGATATTCCGGATGCCGACGATAATGTTTTTGACAGCTTCAAAACGGGCCAGCAATTTTTCGTCATAAGCCGCAGCAGCCGGTAATAAAGATACCATGATGCTTTCTCCTTCCCGGCGTTCGCGCAGGGATTGCCATATCTCTTCTGTAATGAATGGTATAAAGGGATGAAGTTGTTGTAACAGTTGTTCAAAAATACCGACAGTTTGCTCGTAAGTTTTCCGGTCGATGGGACAGCCGTAAGCCGGTTTGATCATTTCCAGCAACCAGGATGAGAATTCATCCCGGAAAGTGGTGTATATGGTCATCAAGGCTTCAGAAATACGGTATTGGGCAAACAGCGTATTCAGCGTTTCATTGGTTTTACTTAGGAGATGATGAAACCAGGTGATTGCCAGTTTTGCATGTTCCGGTTGCTCTATATCTGCTACTTCCCAGGACTTTACCAGTTTAAAAGCGTTCCACATTTTAGTGGTGAAATTACGTCCTTGTTCCGGCAAACTTTCATCAAACAGCAAATCACCTCCGGCAGGGGCGCATAACAACATGCCCACCCGTACTCCGTCAGCTCCGTATTTATCAATGAGGTCTAAGGGATCGGGAGAGTTCCCTAAAGATTTGGACATTTTCCGTCCCAGTTTATCCCGTACGATTCCGGTGAAATAAACATTTTTAAACGGCATTTTTCCTTCATATTCATAGCCGGCCATGATCATGCGGGCTACCCAGAAGAAAATGATGTCGGGACCTGTAACCAGATCGTTCGTCGGATAGTAATAATTGATTTCCGGATTGCCGGGGTTGTTTATGCCGTCGAACAGGGAGATCGGCCACAACCAGGAGGAAAACCAGGTGTCGAGACAATCTTCATCCTGACGCAGGTCATTTAACGTCAGGGCAGGGTTGCCGCTTTTTTCACGGGCAAGTTTTAATGCCTCTTCCGCATTCTCGGCAACGACATATCCCCCCTCGGGCAAGTACCAGGCCGGAATGCGGTGTCCCCACCACAATTGGCGGCTGATGCACCAATCCTTGATGTTTTCCATCCAATGGCGGTAGGTGTTTTTGAACTTTGCCGGGAAAAAGCGGATCTCATCATTCATGACAGGTGCCAGTGCGATTTGTGCTAAATGTTCCATTTTCAGGAACCATTGCATGGATAGTTTGGGCTCGATAGGGACATTGGTCCGTTCAGAAAAACCTACATTATTGGTATAAGCTTCGGTCTTTTCCAGTAAACCGGCTTTTTGTAGATCCTTTTCAATCTGTTCCCGTACGGCAAAACGATCCATGCCTACATATAATCCCGCCGCTTCGCTGATCGTTCCATTGTCATTGAAAATATCAATGGAGGGCAGATGGTGTTTTTCGCCCAGCATGTAGTCGTTGACATCGTGAGCCGGAGTCACTTTCAGGCAGCCCGTACCGAATTCAATATCTACGTATTCGTCTTCAATGACGGGAATGACCCGGTTTACCAAAGGCACAATCACTTTTTTGCCGCGTAAATGCTGGTTTTTCGGATCTTTGGGATTGATGCACATGGCCGTATCGCCCATGATGGTTTCCGGCCGGGTGGTGGCTACCACGGCATATCCATCTTCTCCTTCGATTTTGTAGCGGAGGTAATATAATTTACTGTGTTCTTCCTTGTAAATAACTTCTTCATCAGAAAGGGCGGTTAAAGCTGCCGGGTCCCAGTTGACCATCCGTACTCCACGGTAAATTAATCCTTTATTATAGAGGTCTGCGAATACTTTCAGCACACTTTTGCTGCGTTCCGGGTCCATGGTGAAAGCCGTCCTTTCCCAGTCGCAGGATGCACCCAGCCGGCGCAACTGTTTGAGAATGATTCCTCCGTGTTTCTCTGTCCAGGCCCAGGCATGGGTCAGAAATTCTTCACGGGAGAGATCGGTTTTCCGGATGCCTTCGCTTTTCAGTTTGGCAACTACTTTGGCTTCCGTAGCGATGGAGGCATGATCGGTTCCCGGCACCCAGCAGGCATTTTTTCCCTGAAGACGGGCACGGCGGACCAGCACATCCTGTATGGTATTGTTCAGCATATGGCCCATGTGAAGAACTCCGGTGACGTTGGGAGGCGGAATGACTATGCAATAAGGTTCTTTGCTGTGATCCACTTCCGAATGGAAGAATTTTTGCTCCATCCAGTATTTATACCATTTTTCTTCGCTTTCTTTTGGATTGTAATTTGTTGCAACCATGATTTTACCCATTTACTGATTTATTCCCTGTACCGCCCATAAATGACAATGTACCTCTTCGGAGATTTATGCTGGTATATTTAAAAAAAGCTGCCTGAGCAGCTTTCTTTTTATTCTTCTGATTTTCTGATTCTTCTGTTCTTTTTCTTTTGCGCTTCCAGTGCTGATTCGAGATCTGCCTTTTGCATACTGCCATCGTAATCGCAGATGTATTTGTCGATCAGGATTCGTCCGCAATATTCACAGACGATGATTTTTTTCCGGGAGCGGATATCCAGTTGACGCTGGGGCGGGATTTTATTGAAACAGCCTCCGCAGGCATCCCGGTCGACGGTGACAACGGCCAGTCCGTTGCGGGCATTGGAACGGATCTTCCGGTAGGCGGACAGCAAACGTGGCTCTATGTTCCGGGAGAGTTCTTCCGATTTCTGTATCAGGGCTTCCTCATCCTTGTGCGTCTCTGCGATGATATCGTCCAATTCGCTTTTTTTCGCTTTCAGGTCGGCTTCCTTTTCGTTGTATTGTTTGGTGGAAATCTCCAGGTTCACCTCTTTTTCGGCTTTCGTTTTCTGTGCTTCGCGGATACGTTTGTTCTGAAGTTCGATTTCGAGTTTCTGGAACTCCACTTCCTTGGTCAAAGCGTCGTATTCCCGGTTATTCCTTACATTGTCCAGCTGCTCCGTATATTTTTTGATCAGTTCTTCAGATTTTGCAATCTCCTGTTTTTTGGTGGCTACGCTGTTGTCTGCTTCTCTGATTTCATTCTTCAGGTTCTCCAGGCGGGTTTCCAAACCGGCAATCTCGTCTTCCAGATCCTGCACCTCGAGCGGAAGTTCTCCTCTCAGAGTCCTGATTTTGTCGATTTCTGTGTCTATGCGTTGTAATTCGTAAAGATGCTGCAATTTCTCCTCAACGGAGAGTTCCTGCAGCTTTTCATTGTTGTTCGTTGCCATATAAATTTCGTTACAAGTTAACAGCTTACATGTTTCTCTTTCAGGTCATTCCCGGAGTATTACAAATAACGGACGGGATTGGTACTGACCTTCGAAAACTGAATGCCAAAGTTAGGTATTTTTTTTGTAACTAACTCATAAAAAATTTCTTTTGTGAATTGTTCGCTTTCATAGTGACCGATGTCTGCAATGATGAGTTTGTTTTCGGCCGTGAAAAAATCGTGGTATTTAAAGTCGCCGGTAATGAATATATCGGCTTTTTGTGCGATGGCGGTGCGGGTGAGAAAAGCACCTGCACCTCCGCATACCGCTACTTTGCGGATGGCCGGCTTGCAGATGGCGGTATGCCGGATGATGCCCGCTCCGAAAATCTGTTTTACTCCTTGAAGGAAAGCCTGCGGATCGGCAGGTTCCTGCAATTCACCGATGATGCCGAAGCCGGTAATCGGATTGACATTATCCAACGGATGTACATTCCATACGGGTTCTTCGTAAGGATGTGCGGCAATCAGAGCCTGTATGCTCCGGGAAAGCAGGTAATCCGGAACGGTGATCTCGGTTTTGATTTCGTTTTCTGTGTGTAAGTGTCCGATTCGGCCTGCGTAAGGATGGGCGCCCGGTTGAGCCATGAAAGTGCCTTCGCCTTGGCTGTTGAATGAACAATGACTGTAATTGCCGATATGACCGGCGCCGCAACCGAGAATGGCCGACCGTACTTTTCCGGCCGCAGCCGCAGGGGAATAGAAAGCAAGACTGAATAATTTGCCTGCCGGTTGCAGGATTTTCCGGTTCTGCAGGCCCAGTTTGTCCGCCATGCGCCCGCTTACCCCTCCTGCAATGGCATCCAGATTGGTGTGGGCGGAATAAAGGTTCAGATTGTGCCGGATGGCTTTAAGAAGACAACGCTTGACGCTGGTGTCGGGAAGCAGATTCTTTAATCCGCCGAAGATCAGCGGATGATGGGAAAGAATCAGATTGTGGCCTTCGGCTATCGCTTCGTCAATCACTTCTTCTGTGATGTCGGTAGTCAGTAGGACGGAAGTGACCACCGAGTCCGGACTTCCGCAGGCGAGTCCGGCATTGTCATAATCCTCCTGAAGAGACAGGGGGGCCGCTTCTTCGATTAAAGAAATGATGTCCTTGACTTTAATCATGGTCGTTTTTTTTATCTTCAGGAAAGTTGTTCTTTGATCGACAATAATTCTGCTCGGATGGCTTTCAGCCTTTTGATCACTTCGAAATTGTTTTCGGTTTCCTGTTTGTTTTCCTTTAATTTCATTTGAGCTCCTTTCAGGGTCAAGCCCTTTTCTTTCACCAGATGATAGATCAGATGAAAATTGTCGATGTCCGCTCTTGTAAACTGACGGTTCCCTTTTTTGTTTTTATGAGGTTTGATTGCCTCGAATTCCTTTTCCCAAAACCGGATAAGCGAAGTATTCACACCGAACATGTCGGCAACTTCTCCGATAGAGTAATACACTTTCAATGGTTTATGTTCCTGTTCCATAGTCGTTATAATCAAGGAATATCAATTCGGTTCGTTTGCCGGCACTGCTTTCGGAAAGCGCGGCGGCAGTCTCAGTCCATGGCCTGCCCGTTATTGTTGGCCTCCGTTACCAGCTGATCATATTCTTCTGCTGTCAGATCATTGAAATAATAGTTGATCGGATCTACGGACTGGCCGTTTCTCTTTACTTCGTAGTGGATATGAGGTCCGGTGGACATTCCCGTATTGCCCATGTAGCCGATAATATCACCGCGTTTGACCTTTTGTCCAACTTTTACATTGTAATTGTTCAAGTGGGCATACAGGGTCTCATAATTGAAACCATGGTCTATCTGTACGCATTTCCCGTAGCCTTGACGAATTTCGGCATTGACAACTTTTCCGTTGCCCGTGGCATAAATCGGCGTTCCCACAGCTCCCGAGAAATCCATGCCTGCATGAAGCTTTACGGTTTTATATATCGGATGGATGCGGTAACCGAAAGAAGAAGAAAACTGGGTCGTCTTATTGTTCAGCGATACGGGAAGAATTGCCGGAATGGAAGCCAGCATTTCAAATTTATTTTTGGCCAGCATTTCGATTTCATCATACGATTTGCTTTGGATATATATGGCTTTGGCTAATTCGTCCACCTTTTTGCTGGTGTTGATGATCAGTTCGGCATTATCCATGTTTTTGAGAGATTCGTATTTGTTGGTCCCTCCCGAACCCGCCCGGCGGATACTTGCGTCAATCGGCTCCGACTCGAAAATCATCCGGTATACGTTGTCATCCCTGTTTTCCAGATTTTTCAGAACGGCATCCAGCCGTTCTATCTCGCTGTTTAAAATGTGATATTGAGCCAGTATCTCTTCCTTTTCCCGTCTCAGGGCTTTTTCTTTCGGCGAGTCGATGATTGCCGAAAAAATCAGGAAAATCACCAGCGCCAGAGACAGGCTTGAAAAAAATTTCGCTATCACCGACCAGAACTTTTTTTTCAGTGACAGATGTATTTTGTCGTAAGACAGTGTTTCAGGATTAAAACGATAACCTGTTTTCGCCATTTTTATTATAAAATTGAAGGTTTCCGATGCAAAGTTAAAGAAATTAATCTACTTTTGCAATTCTGTTTGTGTCATTCCGGTGTGCGGAAATTGAAAACGGATGGTTCCCCCGGCCCCTGTCGGTTTGCAGGAGTCTGCAGGAGAACGATGAGGCAGATTAACGTAATTTTACAGTAGCATAAAGGTTATGAAATCAACTGAAATCAGACAACGGTTCCTGGATTTTTTTGAGAGCAAGGGGCATGTCATTGTGCCTTCCGCTCCGATGGTGATAAAGGATGATCCCACACTGATGTTTACCAATGCGGGGATGAATCAGTTCAAAGATGTCATATTGGGAAATATCAGTCCGAAATACCGCCGGGTCGCGGATTCTCAGAAGTGTTTGCGGGTGTCGGGAAAGCATAATGATTTGGAAGAAGTAGGGCATGACACCTACCATCATACCATGTTCGAGATGCTGGGCAACTGGTCGTTCGGTGACTACTTTAAAGAGAAAGCCATAGCCTATGCCTGGGAGTTCCTGACAAAAGTAATGAACTTGGATCCGAATCGTTTGTATGCCACCGTTTTTGAAGGCAGTAGCGAAGACGGGCTGGAGGAAGATGCCGAGGCCCGGAAAATCTGGTCGGAATATTTGCCGCAAGAGCGCATCCTCTACGGAAATAAGAAAGATAATTTCTGGGAAATGGGAGACATGGGACCTTGCGGCCCCTGTTCTGAAATCCATATCGATTTGCGGCCCGAAGAAGAACGTAAACTGAAACCGGGAAGCGAACTGGTCAATAAGGACAATCCGCTGGTGATTGAAATCTGGAATCTGGTGTTTATGCAATACAACCGGAAAGCCGACGGGAGCCTGGAAAATCTTCCCAATCATCATGTGGATACCGGTATGGGATTCGAGCGCCTGTGTATGGCTGTGCAAGGGAAAACCTCCAATTACGATACGGACGTTTTTACTCCCCTGATCGATGAAATATCCCGTTTAAGCGGGATAAAATACGGAGCGTCTGAAGAGTCGGATGTTGCCATGCGGGTGGTGGCCGATCATTTGCGCACCGTCGCCTTTTCGATTACGGACGGACAATTGCCTTCGAACGTAAAGGCCGGTTATGTCATCCGCCGTATTTTGCGCCGGGCAGTCCGCTATGCTTACACCTATCTGAACCAAAAAGACGCATTCCTGTACCGTTTGGTGCCGGCATTGATCGGGGTGATGGGAACACATTATCCGGAACTTTCCGCTCAGCAGGAGCTGATCGAAAAAGTGATCCGGGAAGAAGAAAATGCGTTTTTACGTACCCTTGAAAAGGGAATCCGCTTGCTGGACCAGATTATAGCCAAAACGAAAGCAGAGAATTTTCTGACCATCCCGGGCAATGTCGCTTTTGAACTGTATGACACTTATGGATTCCCGCTCGATTTAACCGAACTGATTCTCCGGGAGAACGGACTGGTGGTGAACCGCAGGGAATTTAAGGCCGAAATGGAGGCTCAGAAAGCCCGTTCCCGTTCGGCGGCTTCGGTGGATACGGACGACTGGATCGAACTGAGCAGTGACAGTGAACAGGAATTCGTGGGATACGATTATACGGAAGTCGAAGTGAAAATCACCCGGTACCGGAGAGTGGTCACCAAAAATAAAACGTTGTACCATCTGGTGTTCAATATCACTCCCTTTTACGGAGAAGGTGGCGGACAGGTCGGAGACTGCGGGGTGTTGATCGGAGAGAATGAAACCGTCAGGATTCTGGATACGAAAAAAGAAAACGGTCTGACCATCCATATTGTGGAGACCTTGCCCGAAGATGTCACTCAGGTTTTCCAGGCTAAAGTGGATGAACACAAACGCGAACTTACAGCTAATAACCATACCGCGACCCATTTGCTGGATTATGCTTTGCGCAAGGTATTGGGCAATCACGTGGAACAGAAGGGATCGTATGTCAGTGACGAACATTTGCGGTTCGACTTTTCGCATTTTCAAAAAGTCACCGATGAGGAACTGGCAGAAGTGGCTGCTATTGTCAATCGTCTGATCCGGAAGAATATTCCTCTGCAGGAGTTCCGTTCTATTCCGATTGCCAAAGCGCGGGATATGGGAGCTATTGCCGTTTTCGGGGAAAAATACGGAGATTTGGTCCGTGTAATTAAATATGATGATTCGATCGAGTTGTGTGGGGGTACACATGTGGCTGCTACGGGACAGATCGGATTTTTTAAGATTTTGTCTGAAAGTTCTGTGTCGGCAGGTGTGCGGCGTATTGAAGCCATTACAGCCGATAAGGCTGAGGAGTTTATCAATACTTCTTTCGGGCTTATCCGTGAAATGGAAAGGCTGTTCAAGAGCAATAAGAACCTCATGGAATGCGTCAAGATGATGATTGATGAAAATGAAGGGCTGAAGAAAGAAACGGAAAAATTTGCTAAAGAAAGCCTCCGTCTGGTCAAAGAACGCTTGAAAAATAAGAAGAGAGTGTACGGAGACATCAATCTCATTGTCGAACAATTGCTGATTCCTGCCGCTCAGGTGAAGGACATTGCCTTTCAACTGAAAGGGGAAATGGAAAAAGTTGTTTTTATCGCTGGCGGCGTGACAGAGGGCAAACCTCATCTCACCATTATGGTTAGCAACAACCTGGTGGACGAGTTCGGCATACATGCCGGTCAGATCATCCGGGAAGCTGCCCGCGAAATCAAGGGCGGCGGCGGCGGACAGCCCTTCTTTGCCACAGCGGGCGGCAGTAATCCAGACGGCATTGAAAAAGCGCTTGAAACGGCGGAAAAGATGATCATGCATAAAATTCGAGTGGATTAATTTTTAATTTTCAACCTCAAATGATAGGTTTTAATAATTTTATATTACATTTGCTTTGATTATTAAGAACCAACTAATATTTAAGAATAAATTTTAATCGATTATGAAAAGGACATTAAGAACTGTTGCTGTGTTTGCATTGGCAGGTTTTGTCATTTCTTCCTGTGCGTCTTTGAATAAGATGAAAAAAATGGAGAAAAACATTGCCTATAAAGTGACTCCGGAAATTTTAGAGGCAAGGGGTAATCAGGTAGACTTTAAAATCGACGCTACTATCCCTGCAAAATATTTCGACAAGAAAGTGACATTAGTGGCTACTCCCGTATTGAAATTCCGGGATGGCGGAGAAAAAGCCTATGAATCCAAAGTTTTCCAGGGAGAGAAAGTACAGGGAAATCATGAAGTCGTTCCTTATGACGAAGAAAAAACCGTATCCTATAGCGGTACTGTTCCTTTCGAAGAGGGGATGAGAATTTCCGGACTGTATGTAAAATTCGAAGGAAGCAAGGGAGCCAAGACTGTAAATTACGAATCCGATAAAGTTGCCGACGGTGTGTTGGCCACTGCAACTCTGGTAGACAACGACCCGGCTGTCGCTATCGGTGCCGATCAGTTTGAACGCATCACGAAAGAATCCCAGGAAGCTGCCATCTATTATCTGATCAATTCTGCCCAGATCCGGACCAAAGAGATCAAATCTGAGGAGATTAAAGCGATGGAAAAATTTATCAAAGAAGCCAAGGCTGCTGAAGATATGGAACTGAAAAATATTCAGATCCAGTCCTATGCTTCTCCTGACGGACCGATGTCTTTGAACGAAAAACTGGCTGATAACAGGGAAGGCGCTGCTGATAAATTTGTGAAAAACAACATGAAGAAAAACAAAGTAGAGGAATACAAAGACCTCGATTTCTTCAAAAAATATGTAGTCGCTGAAGACTGGGAAGGCTTTAAGAAAGCGATGGAAGAATCCGACATCCGCGACAAAGAATTGATTCTGCGGGTATTGGCTATGCATTCGGATCCCGAAGTGAGAGAAAGAGAAATCAAGAATATCTCTTCAGCTTTTTCTGCTGTCGCAGATCAGATCCTGCCGAAACTCAGACGTTCTAAGTTTGTTGTAAATGCTGACCGCATCGGTAAATCCGACGAAGTAATCCGCAGCCTGGCAAAATCAAATCCTGCCACACTCAATGTGGAAGAATTGCTGTATTCTGCTACCCTGTTCGATAACAATGCCGACAAACTGGCGATCTACGAAACGGCTATAAAACAATTCTCTAATGACTGGAGAGGTTATAACGATGCTGGTATGGTGCTGTTCGAAACAGGCAAAGTTGACCGGGCTGAGAACTATTTCCGGAAAGCAGATCAGTTGTCTGCCAATAATAAAGTGGTGAAAAACAACCTGGGAGCTGTTGAACTGAAAAAAGGCAACGTAAAAGAAGCTGAAGTACTGTTTGGCGCTGCTACCGGTGCCGGAAATGAAGTGAACTATAATAAAGGTATTGTAGCGATCAAAACCGGGGATTATAAAGCTGCCGTAGATTACTTCGGTAAATGCAACTGCGTAAATGCAGCTCTGGCAAATCTGCTGGCCGGAAACAACAACGAAGCTTCCAAAAAATTGAACGACAATAAGAGCGACTCTGCTCTGGTGTCCTATCTGAAAGCTGTGATTGCTGCCCGCAACAACGACAACAATGCTGTTCTTTCCAATCTGAAAGCAGCTTGTGCGAAAGATGCTGCAATGAAACAATTGGCCGCTACGGATATGGAGTTTGCCGGATTATTCGGTAATGCCGAATTCGAGGCTATTGTGAAATAACCGGCAGACAGCCTGTATATAATAGAAGAGGGTGTGTCAAAATTTTCATTTTGACATGCCCTCTTTAGGTTTTTCAGAATAGGTGATATGCAAGGCGCTCTTTTTTGACTTTGCTATCGGGGTGAAAAATGCTGATGAGGGAGAAAAACTGTTTTTTAGTTTTTCTTTAACGTAAGATTCTTCCTTCTTCGCCTATATTTGCTGATTAAGTAGACTTGATATTATATAAGCGGAGAATATAAATGAAATACCTTATACTTTTTATTTTATTTATTATATCGTTAGGGGCCTGTTCGCGGGACAATACCGTACTGCTCAGCGGACGGATTGAGAATGGCGATTCCATTGTCAGCATTTGGGTGGAGGACAGTATATACACCTTCCCTTTGGATGAAAATAATTTCTTTGCGGGGAAAATAGCATTGCAGCACAACGGATACGCTACTCTGTTGTGCAATTCCCTGAATCTTTATCTGAGCCCGGGCGAAAACCTGGAAATCTACGTCAATGCTTTGAATTTTTCCGGTTCCCTGTATTTCCGGGGAAGCCTGGGGGGAATCAACAGCTATCTGAAGGAGCAGGAGGTGGCTGTTTTCTTCGATAAGGATTATTATACCCTCGGCGAAGAGGAGTTTGTCGGGAAAATGAATGAATTGATCGATGAAAAGATCAACCTGCTGGAAGCTAAGAACTTCAATTCTTCTTTCACAACGCTGGAAAAAGAAAGAATCCGTTATTCTGTGGCTAACAGGGCTTCTTTTTATCCTATTTACCGGAAAGCGCAATATCCGGACCGGGGCTATCAGCCAGGAGAGGTTTTTAATCGGTTTATGTCTTCTTTTTCTCTGAATAATGAAAGTTTATACAGTACAAAGGATTATCGTTCTTTTTTATTGAATTATGTTTATTTGCAAGGTAGCCGGGGAAAAAGTGCGGAGGGGGATGGTGCCGATGGCATGGCGGATTATATCCTGTCGGCCATTACCAATCCTACCATTAAGAATTTTTTGTTGACCGAAATTGTCTACCGCCATATATGGGAGAACAATGGGCTGGAAGGAGCCGGATATTTGTTGTCGGTCTTTCATCGGGAATGTACGGATAAGAATAAAATTGCCTCTATGAACGAACTGATCCGTTATTGGGAGCGGATCATGCCTGAAAAAGAGGCTCCGGAATTTACGGTCTACGACCGGAATGGCGGGCCCGTATTGCTGGACGATTTCAGGGGATCGTATTTATATGTTATGGTATGGGCAACCTGGTGCGTACCTTGTAAAAGCGAACTGCCCTATCTCGATCTGTTGCAGAAAGAGTATAGCGGGAAAAACATTAAGTTTCTGACTATTGCGATCGACGAACCTGTACACCGTACTAAATGGAACGCATTTCTGGAGCAGAATCCCCATAGCGGGATCCATGCGTTTGCGGAATCTACCAACGATTTTAACAAAGATTATATGATCATCAGCGTTCCCCGGTTTATTCTGATCGATCCCGAGGGGAAAATCGTGAGTTCGAATGCTCCGAGGCCTTCCGGTAAAATACGGAGCTTATTCGATGTTTTGGATATCTGAAGCCGGATGATGGCCGTCCCATACCCGGAGAGAAAAGACGTGCATTTTTTTTGACGTTTTTAACTCATTCTTTTGAAACAAAACTTTAAATTTTTTTGCCGGATTTACTTTTTTTATATCTTTGTACAAAAATAGCTGATAAATTTTACAAAGAATATAAGAGATGAAAAGAATTTTTTTATTTTTAATTGCTGTGGCACTTATCATGGGTGCATGTGATTCGAATAAAGTGAAAGTTCGGGGAAAAGTGATCGGTCTGGAAGGTACGGTGAAATTGCTGGCCGAAATGCCCGGACAACAGGGATTGGTCATTTTAGCACAGCAGGAGGTGACCGACGGGAATATCAATCTGGTAACCGATCAATTGCAGCTGCCGGGCCGTGTATGGATTGATATTGCAGGTAAGAATACCTTGGAAACGATCGTCGATTCTAAAGATCAGATCTGGATTCAGGGCAAATTTAAATTCCCCGACCAAATAGAAGTGAAAGGCTCAGGATTGGATACGGAGTACAATAAGCTGAAAAAAATGTTCAAGGAAAAATATGAAGGTCCGCTGGAACCGATAGACCGTTCTATTAACAAAATCATGAACAAGGAAAAAAAGTCTAAGGATGATGAAGTGATGATGGGCGTATATCAGTTGCAGAGACTGCGCTATCTCCGGGCCAGGGCGAATTATGTGAAAACATTGATCGAAGCCAATCCGGACCAGGAACTTTCTTTGTTCCTGTTGCAGGATGAATTGCGGGACAGCACCGACCTGAGAAAGAAGTTGTTCCAAACGATTACTGTCGCTAACAAGGAAAGTAATCTTTATAAGACTGTTGCTGAAAAGATGCAATAAGAAAAAAACCATGTAAGTGGTTTTGTTTTCCCGTTTTTATTACTTAGTTGTTTTTAGGGGTGCCTGCGGGTACCCCTTTTTCAGTTTCCCGGATTTTGTTTATTCTCTGATAAGTATTATTTTTACGCATGATATTCCCGGGATATGATCAAGAAAATTATTATCAGAATATTGTTGGTGGTCATGATTGCTGCTTTTACAGCCGTTGTCGTGGTGCAGTGGCTGTGGATCAAGTATGCGATCCGTGAGCGGGAAAATAAGTTTACCTCCCAGGTATACGATGTATTGAATAAGGTGGTCAACCGTATCGATGAAATCAATTACATCAAATACCAAAGCGAAATGAGCAAGCAGGTGGGGGAGATGAAAAATTACAACGATATGATCACTTCTCTGCAGGGATCCGACCCCGATGCCCAGCTGTACAGCAATATGTATATCTTTTTCAATGATGTCATCGGCAAGAGGCATAAAGAACGCTCCTTCCTCAATACTCCCGCGATGCCTTATGTCCGTTCAGGAGTGGGAAAAGTGGTCGATCAGGAGTTTATTATGCAGACGATCCGTTCTATGGAAATGCCGGAGCAGGATACAACTTCGCAATCGGGAAAATTGGCCCGTATCAGTCAGAAAATGGTTGAATTTACCTTGCGGATGGTGAAGGAAAAAGATCCTGAAAATGTTTCCGTCAGTCAGCGCCTGGCCGATATCGATCTTTCGGCTTTACTTGCCGGCAATTTCAGGGAGTATAATATCCGTTTGCCGTTTACTTATGAGATCATGACCAAGAAAGACTTGCTGGAACATGTGAAAGCCGGTCGTATAGAGCATCTGTATTATGTGAATTTGTTTCAGCAGGATCTGGTTAAAAAAGGATATTACCTGGGCGTGCGTTTTGAATCGGTGCAGCCGGTTTTGCTGGAAAATATGGGATGGCTGTTTCTGGCTTCAGGATTTTGCATCTTTGGGCTGATGTTTGTTTTTGTCATCACCATCGTCATCATCATGAGGCAGCAGAAATTGTCGGTCATCAAGAATGATTTCATCAATAACATGACGCATGAGTTTAAAACGCCTATTGCAACCATCTCTTTGGCGACCTCAGCCATGACCAAGGAAAAAGTATTGAATGACAGAGAGCAAATCCTGAAATTCAATTCGATGATCCGCAATGAGAATAACCGGATGAATAAATATGTCGAGCGCATACTGCAGCAAGCGAAACTGGACCGGCGGGAAATGCAGATGAATAAGGTCGAAACGGATGTGAATGAATTGGTGCGTGAAGCGGTGGAACATTTTATGCTGCTGGTGCAGGAGGCTGGAGGCGTCTTGAATTGCAGGCTGAAAGCCGGGCCCTTTATGCTGAAGGCCGATGAAGTGCATCTGATGAACGTCGTCTGTAACCTCATCGACAATGCCATTAAATATTCGGGCGGCACTCCGGATATTTTGGTGTATACCTGTGAGAAAGACGGTGCTTTTATCGTTGGGGTGCAAGATCATGGAATCGGGATTCCCAAGGATGCGCAAAAGAAAGTTTTCAAGCGATTTTATCGCGTGCCCAACGGAAATGTGCATAATGTCAAAGGGTTCGGACTGGGATTGAGTTATGTGAAGTCGATTGTCGAACTTCATGGCGGGACAGTCCGTTTGACTTCTAAAAAGAATAAGGGAACATTGGTCGAGATTGAGTTGAAAAAAGAATAATAATGGTATCCGGATTCAGGATTTTCCTGAACCGGAAATAAAAATATGAGACTATGGCACAGAAAATATTATTGGTGGAAGATGATCCATGTTTTGGTTCTGTATTGAAATCCTATCTGGAATTGACCGATTACGAGGTGACCCTGTGTGTTAACGGAAACGAAGGGTTGGAAGCTTTCCGGAAAGAAAAGTATGATATATGCCTGCTGGATGTCATGATGCCCGAAATGGATGGCTTTACCCTGGGGAAGAAAATCCGCGAGGTGGACGCTTCTGTCCCGTTTGTGTATATCACTGCGAAAAGCCTGAAGGAAGATATGAAGCATGGATATGAAATCGGAGCAGACGATTATATCGTTAAACCGTTCGATTCCGAAGTGCTCATATTGAAGATCAAAGCTATTCTCAGCCGTAGGAAATCCGATGAAACCGAACTCAGACCGAAGTTTATCAATATCGGGGAATATGTTTTCAACACCGAATTGCGCACCGTCACCAAAAAGGATCAGCAAATCAAACTCACCCCCAAAGAGGCGCGTTTGCTGGAATTGCTGTATCACCACCGGGACGGCTTGCTGCCGCGCGATAAGGCTTTGACTGAGATATGGGGGACCAACGATTATTTTACGGCGCGAAGCATGGATGTCTATGTGACGAAATTGAGAAAGTATTTTAAAGAGGACGACAAAATAAAAATTGAGAATGTCCACGGATCGGGTTTCCGCCTGGTGATCGAAGGATAGAAGAAAACAAAATGAGGTGAGGGTGGATTGCGGGGTTTCCGGGGATACGGTAAAACGAGGGTGCCAAAAACTTTTGGACACCCTCGGTTTGCTTATTCACTGACCTCGATTTCCGTTGCATTGCTGAATGCATTGAATTCCGGAGCGTATATACTCTGGAGGGTGGCGATGCCGTCCTGGTATTTGCCTGACTGGTTTACCCACACCGGATATTCGATGACATAGGTGCCCCGGGAAAGGGCATTGAAAAAGAAATTAGTGGTTGCATCTTTGACGTCCTGATAGTAGACAGAACCAAATTTCCAGTGGTTGCCGGAAAGTTGGCCGACAGGTTCGAAGCAGGCTGCCCGCATATCTTTGAGGTGCAGGAACTCCATGTCCCTGTCCAGCGACAGCGTAAGCCGGACGATGATCTGATCGCCGGTTTTGACGGTTCTGTCTGTCAGGGGTACCAAAGTGGTCGTTTGGTCCTCTTTCACAGCTAAAAATAGCTCTTTCCCGATGCTGAGCCGGTTGTGCCGGCCTTCAATCTGACTGAGCTTTTCAAAACGTTGGAGATAGAGACCTCCCCAGGTTGGGGTGTCGGTGGATTTGGTTATCCGGACGTCCGTCATGTCGGAGCGGATTTCCTTCCCGGTGAAACTCTTCTTCAGGTAGCCCAGCGGATCATGATGTCCGGGAGTGGTGAAGCTGTATTTTCCCAGGTTTACTTTTAAGCTGTCTTGCCGGTTGGTCAGATTCTTCCCGGTCTGCAGGAGAGCATGAATGGCGTCGACGGTGGCCGGAACGCTTCCCCAGCTCTGCACTTGCTTTTGTTGCAGCAGCCATTGTTTCATCCGGTCGATGTCGGGGGTGTTCCCTTCTGTTGCGTAAAAGGCTTCCAGTATGGCTGTATGTACCTGGACGGCGGAATGGCTGCCGAAGGCATTCCGGTTGTTGGGCCAGTACATACCGGCCACGGCATCCGTAACAGCATACTGCCGGAGCGATTTCAGTATGTCGCGGGCTTCAGCGGAAAAACCGTAATTCCGGAATGTGAGGACGGTGATCGCCTTTTCATATAATGAAAAACGGGACCATTGTTTCCGGGCAAGACCCATAAAATATTGATGGGCGGCCAGTGCGTCTCCCAGAGGAATGTCCCGGTAGAGGCTGCGGACATAGAGATACAGCACCTGATCATAACCGATTCGTTTGGGAGAGTGTTTGAAATTTTGTACAATGAGCCGGTCCAGATAGCGCAAGGCCTTTATTTGCATGGACTTTTCCTGCTGTCCGTACTCTTGGGCTCCGAGAAGATTGGCTTTGGCCATACCGGCGAGTACGTTGAGGGTCATGAACCGGCTGCTGTTCATGCCTTTGAACCAACTCCAGCCTCCTTCCGGCGTTTGCAGGGAAGCTAATTTTTCCAAAGCTTGTTTTTGGAGATAAGCTAAGCGGTTCTGATCGAACAATTGGTGCAGGCTGTGCATTTGTTCGGTTTCGTTTTGTGCCTGAAGAAGCCATGGGGTCGCTTCGAGCAGGACGGACTTTAATTCGCTGTTTTGTTCCAGTTTCGATACCAGGTTAGGATCCTGCGGATTAGCGCTCCATTGCCGGATGGCAGCAACGATTCCGGGATTGGCTTGGGCCAGGTGGCTGGCGACGGTATTTACGTAGTAGGCTGCCAAGATGTCGGTTACGTTCGGATGCATCGGTTCGGTCAGTGCGGGTAGGGACAGCACTGCGTACCAAATGGGATTGGCGGTCAGCTCGAGAGTAAGCCGGTAGTCCTTTCCTCCGGCGGTCAGGCCTGAAAGCTTGAATGATTGCGTTCCGGCCGTTTGGGTATAGATGGGCAGGGTATGGGTCACCAGTGTTTCATCCGGCAATACCGGAATCAAGTGTTGTTCTCCGTCGCTGAATGCTCCGCTGACTGCTGTGAGCCGGCAGATGAGCGGTCCTGCATTTTGAGGAACCGTGAAGTTGAAACTCAGGGTTTTGTTTTCTTCCGGAGCAGCCTGAAAGTCCTGCTGACGGGCGAAAATCACTTCTTCACTGCCCGGGCGGAGCAATTCCAGGGTTGCCGTGCCTTGCTGTGTCTGCCGGGTGAGATTGCTGATCGTTGCCCGGAGTTCATTCTGATCTCCGCTTCTGAAAAAACGGGGAAGATTGGGACGTATCATAAGAGGCTTGGAGGTGGTGATGTAGCGTTCCAGGGTTCCCGTTGCCATGGACGGAGTGGTGGCCAGCGCGATGAATTTCCATTTGGTCAGGCTTTCCGGAATTTTGAAACGGATGTTTACATTCCCGGTCGAATCCGTTTTTAACTGCGGGTAGAAAAAGGCTGTTTCCTGAAAATCCTGGCGCAATTCGACCGGTTGGGGAGAAATGGGTGTCGCTTCTTTACGAAGTCCTGCCTCATTGGCGATACCCCGGCTTGACAGTTTGGCTGTAGTGGCTGGCATGGAATAGTCTGCCATTTCATATTCATAGGATTCCTCACAATCACTGAAAACGATAAAGTTGGTGCCCGAAGGGAGGAAGAGGTTCAGCCGGTCGAAGTTGAATCCGGGGATCTTCAGTGTTTTTCTGCGGGCATGAGTTCCGATTCGGGAAGAAAACGTGTACTTGTAAGAATCCGTCCATTTCTTATGAAAGGAGGGATAGAAATAATTCGTTTGGAGTGATACTTCATAGGGAAACAGTTGATCGAGCGAAGCATCGTACATCATCGCCAGCACTTCGGCAAAGGCCGGTTGCTTTTTGTCGTTCAGTACGGTGATTTCCCAAAGTTCTTCCTGACCGGGTTGCAGCTTGTCGCGGAAAGTTTTGGTCCGGACGGTCAGACTGGCGTTTTGCCGGATGCGTTCGATGGGAACGGTCTCCTGAATAAACTGTTTGTTCTTGACATAGTGGACGGATAACCACAGGCGTGGTCCGTAGGCAGGCAAATAGGGTATGACGATATTCACGATTTCGTCGGAAAGAGTGAGAAATTTCTGCCGGATTAACTTGTTCCGGTCGTATATTTCGTAATGAATGCAGGCATTACGGGCCGAGGTGCCGAATTGAATGCGGGCCGTATCTCCCGGCAGACAGGTTGTCTGCTGCGGGATTAACCAGGAATACGTGGGTATGGGAGGACGTTTGTCCTGAGGAGAATAAAGGTAGAACACACTTTTTTCGGTAGTGCTGTCGCATTGTGCCGTAAAAAGATATGCTCCTGAGGGCAGGTTGTGTAAGTCCGGAAAAACAGAATCGCTTTGCTGGACACGCAGTTCATTTTTCAGGATATTTTTTTCAATGCGTGTCGGTTGTGTTGTGGAGATGGTGTCGGGGGATACCAGTTTATCGATGGAATAGTGTACGATCCGCCCTGTTGCCTGTGCAGGCAGATCGGACAGAGAGATGATGAAAGCAGTTTTTTTGTTTTTATCGACATATTCCGGTACATATAGCTGCGGACGGGCAATTCCCGGATAGACGGGGATGACGGTCATCGCTTCCTGGGTTTCTCCCTTGGTGTCTGTAGCTGTGACAGTGACCTGATAGCTGTAGGTGCCGATCTTCCGGAGGGGGACCGAAGCCGGTCGGGCCGCTTTAAAACCGAATTCGAACGTGCCGTCGGGGAGAGTGTAAACGCTTCCCTGAATATTTGGGGAGGGGGCCGGCGACCAGCGGAACCGGGAGGAGGGTTCGATGGCATAACGGAG
>CAZMAE010000090.1:0-6313 GCA_964564205.1 uncultured Odoribacter sp.
CAGATGTAAAATTCAATTTCAAAATTATGAAAAAAAAGTATGAGTTTGGTGGTTTCCGGCAATTGAAACTACCACAAAGTGTATTGAAAATGAAATTTTTATTCCTCCTATGTTTGCTGAGTATTCAGTTATCGGCGACAACCTATTCCCAGAATACCCGTTTGTCGTTGTCTTATTCGAATGTCTTGCTGACCGATGTGCTGTCGGCCATACGTAATCAAAGCGATTATACGTTTGTTTATAATATGGAAGATCTCAGAAATATCCGGATAGAGTCCGTCAATTTCACGGAAGCGCCTCTGGAAGAGGTGTTGAAAACCTGTCTGAATGAAAACGGTCTTTCTTATGTTGTGGAAGATCATGTGATTGTGGTGAGACAGCAGCAGACAGTCAAATCCTATAAGATTACCGGAGTGGTAAAAGATGTCAAAGGCACCTTGCTACCCGGTGTGACCGTATTGATCAAAGGCACAACCCTGGGGGCTGCAACCGATTCCGAGGGAAAATTTTCGATAAACGTACCTCGTCTGGACAACCTGACCTTGCTGTTTTCTTTTATCGGAATGAAAACGAAAGAAGTGACGATTGACAGTGAAAAACCGTTGAATGTGGTGTTGGAGAATGACAGTCAGGAAATGGAAGAAGTAGTGGTGAATGCCGGTTATTTTTCAAAAACGAAAGAAAGTTTTACCGGTTCGGAAGTGACGGTCAAAGCGGAAGAACTGAAGAAAGTCGGAACGCTGAATGTCCTGCAGGCATTGAATGCGTTTGATCCTTCCATCCGTTTGACGGAAGATCTGGCAAACGGTTCCGACCCCAACCGGGTACCGGAGATTACGATCCGGGGAGAAAACGGTTTCGATTTGCGGACCAGTGCGGACGACTCCCGTACCAACCCCAATGCTCCGTTATATGTGCTGGACGGTGTGGAAGTTACAGCTCAACGGGTATATGACCTGGATATGAACCGTATTGAAGAATTGACCGTTTTAAAAGATGCGACAGCCACCGCTCTTTACGGATCAAGAGGAGCCAACGGCGTTATTCTGATTACGACTTTGCGCCCGAAAGCCGGACAAATCCGGATCACGGCCAATGCCAATTTCAATGTTTCCATTCCGGACCTGCGGGATTATAATCTGATGAATGCCCGCGAAAAACTGCTTTACGAAGAATTGAGCGGAGCTTATGAAAGGGATACCTGGGAAGAGCAATTGAAAGCGGACTTGGTGCTCAACCAACGGCGGGAAGCCATGCTGGAAGGGGTCGACACCTATTGGCTGTCACAACCTTTGCAGACTGCGGTCAATCAGCGTTATTCCGTGAATTTCGAAGGCGGGGACGAACATTTCCGCTACGGAATCGATCTGCATTACCTGGGCGATAAAGGGGTAATGAAAGAATCAGGACGTAAAAACTACGGATTAGGGGTAGAGTTCCAGTATAATATCGGAAAGAATTTCTATATCCGGAATGATGTATTGATAGATAATATCAAAGGAGACAATTCCCCCTACGGCAGTTTCAGTACGTGGGCTTCCCAGAATCCTTACGACCGGATATATGATGAAGAAGGGCAATTGGTTGAAAAATTGTCTTCCGGCGATTATAACCCGATGATCAATGCGACATTGCCCAATTTCAGTGTCAGCGAATATACATCGGTTCAGGACAATTTCAATATCGATTGGCGCATTATCCCCTCTTTGCGGTTACAGGGACGTTTCAGTTACACGAAACAATTGGACAAATCGGAAGCGTTCAGATCACCGCGTTCGCCTGAATTCAATTATCTGAGCTCTGATCTGGATGAAGATGAGAAGGAAAAGAATAAAGGTAGCTATGCCATCCGGAATGATAAAACGGAACGTCTGGACGGTTATGCAACGCTGTCTTATTTCAAAAACATCGGCAAAAGCGTATTGAACATCGGTGCGGGTACCAATGTGATGTCTACCACCTCGAAAGGTGACTGGTACACGGCTACCGGTTTTGTCAGCGAATCGATCGATTTTATCGGAGCCGGTACCGCTTTCAAGCACAATACGACGCCGGCAGGAAGATATGACAAATCCCGGCTGATCGGTTTTTTTGCCAATTTGAATTACGGATGGGACAATCGCTATTTCGTCGATTTCTCTTATCGTACGGACGGTTCCAGCAAGTTCGGACGGAATTCCCGCTTTGCTCCGTTCTGGGCTGTCGGTGTGGCTTGGAATGTCCACAAGGAACATTTTGTGAACTGGCATGAACGGAATGCCCTGAAAATACGTTTGTCGGCCGGAAATACGGGTAGCGTGAATTTCAGCTCTTCACAGGCATTGACCACTTATCAGTATGATTTCGACAACGAATACAACGGATATTACGGAGTGATGCTGAAAGGATACGGAAATCCGGAATTGAAATGGCAGACAACCTATTCGTATAATCTGGGTGTCGACTGGTCCTTGCTGAAGGGACGGATCCAACTGAATGTCGATACTTATCTGAAAATCACGGACAATTTGTTGTTGCCGATCGATATCGCACCGTCTACCGGGTTCTACAGTTATACGGAAAACCTGGGAAAATTGGAAAACAAAGGTATCGAAGCCCGTTTGCGTTTCAATGTGATTGAAAACCGGGAAAAAGATTTGAACTGGAGTGTGACTTTCGCCGGTTTCTCCAACCGGAATAAAATCAAGAAATTGTCGAACATGCTGGAAAAAATGAATGAAGAGGCCAACAAAGAAGCCAACCTGAAGGGAGGAAGCGTATACCGGCAATATGCAGAAGGACGCTCGCAGTCGGCTTTGATGGTGGTTCGTTCCGCCGGTATCGATCCGGCCACCGGAAATGAAGTATACATCAAGCAGGACGGTTCCTATACGTTCGATTACGACTATCGTGACAAAGTGGAAGTCGGCGATATGCTGCCCAAACTGGAAGGTACGGTAAACAGTAATCTGAACTGGAAAGGACTCAACTTCTATTTGCTGTTCCAATACAAATGGGGCGGAAAAGCCTTTAACTCCACGCTGGCCAACAAAGTGGAAAACAACTGGCAACATTACGAACGGGTACGCAACAAAGATAAACGGGCTTTGTACGACCGTTGGCAGAAGCCGGGAGACGAGGCCTTGTACCGCCGGATAGACGAACATACCAATACTTATCAGACGACCCGTCTGGTACAGAAGAATAACCTCTTCAGCTTACAGAGTCTGTCAGTCTCTTATGATCTGCCGTTGAAGTATGCTTCTGCCATCGGGGCGGAACGGATCAAAATAATGGCCAGTACGACGGATGTCTTCCGGATTTCATCGATCAAACGGGAGCGGGGAACGGATTATCCTTTTGCCCGGACGTTCTCCTTCGGTTTGAATGTAGCATTTTAATGGGATAAATCTTTAATATATCGGATATGAAAATTAAAAATATAGGATTTTTTTGCGGACTTCTACTTTTGCTGAATGCCTGTTCAAATTGGTTGGATGTCGATTTGATCAATGAAGTGGAAGAAGAAAAACTCTTTAAGTCGGAACAGGGATTTCGTGAAGCGCTGGCCGGCATATACAGTAAAATGTCCAAAGGAGAGCTGTACGGAGCCGAGCTGACGTTCGGAGTGGTGGATGTACTGGCACAGACTTACGACTATTCCAATATGTTGGCGACCTATCGCTCTATGGCTGATTATGACTATGAGGAACAGGAGTCCAAAGCCAAAATCGAGAGTATTTGGGGACAGGGGTACTACACCATTGCGATGATCAATAATCTGTTGAATTACGAACAAAAACAGGGGGACGTGATGCCGGAAAAAGCCCGGAAGCAGATCCGGGGCGAAGCCCTGGCGCTGCGTGCATGGATGCACTTCGATTTATGGCGTTTGTTTGCGCCGTCCTATGGACAGGATGCTCAGGCAAAGCTATTGCCCTATAACCGGGTGTTCGGGGTGGAGATTCCGCCTTTGTCCACCAGCGAGGAATTCCTGAAGTATTGTATCGAAGATTGTAACGAAGCCCTAAAATTGCTGGAAAACGACCCGATTCATGACGTGCAGCCTTATTTGTACGATGATAAAAGCGAGTCCGACCAATACGTTGCCCGGATCAATTATTATGCGGTGAAGGGGTTGCTGGCCCGGATTTACCTGACCCGGAATACGGCAGGCGATAAAAAGCTGGCCCGGGATCTGGCCGAAGAGGTGATTGCCAGTCAGAAATTCGCCCTATTGGATTACAAACGTTCTTTTGCAACGGATAACGAGGACAACTGGGACATCTTGTTTGCCGATGAACATATTTTTTCTTTGAGAAACAAAAAAATCCGGGACTATTCGAAAGACCATCACCGGGTAAATTTCGGGCAGAACACCGGAAACCTTCAAATGAGTGCAGATTTGCAGAGTGAAGTGTATAACGGGTCTGCCAATGACATCCGTTTTAACCGGTGGATCGTACCAAGCGGAACGAATTTGCGTAAATATTACCTGAGCGAGGAGAATGCCGAGAATATTGTTCCGAAAGTACCGATGATGAAATTGTCCGAAATGTATCTGATTGCTGCCGAAGGATGGTTGGAGGAAGACGCGGCGAAAGCCGAAGAGTTGGTGGAAACCCTGCGGAAAACGCGCTTTATGGATGCCAGCGGGGAATACGAACTGTCTTCTCTGGATGCGGAGAGTCTGCTGGCGGAAATGCGCCGGGAGTATTTGTGTGAAGGACAGCTGTTTTTCAACTACAAACGCCTGCATCATGATATTTTGAGACGAATGGCTCCCGGAGACGTGAAGGCTGACAACAAAGTATTTGTTTTGCCTATACCGGAAGTGGAAATAGAAAACGGGAATAGAAATTTAAATTGATCGGATATGATGAAAAAATGGATAATTGCATTGGGATTCGGTTTATTATTCGGAATCGGATGTTCTGACGGACTGGACTCTTTTTACGGAGAACGGGATTGCGTTTATTTTCAGGAATTTATTTACAACAAAGCCGGCAAAAAAGTGGAATTCGATACCCTGCTGTATTCTTTCGGCAAGAAGTTGCCGGAGGTAACGGTGGATACGGTGCGGATCGTCGTTTGTTATACGGGGCGGCAGGCAGACCGCGACCGCACTTACCGGGTGACCGTAGCGGACAGCGGAATGGTGAAAACGGGAAAAACGACGATGGAAGCCGGAAAAGATTATGATGAACTTTCGGAAGTGCACGTGATGAAAAAAGGTTCCTGGACGGATACCTTGAAAATAGCCGTACACCGCGACTACCTCGATCCCAGCTATGTGCGGCAGTTGTCGAAATGCCTGATGCTGCGTCTGGAAGAAAGCGAGGATTTCGGAGTGGGCAATGTGGAAAGCAGCGAATTGAAACTGGTGGTGAACAATTATTTGACAGAGCCTGACTGGTGGTCTGTACCTGAAATATACCAGGCTTTAAATTATTACCATCCGGTAAAATGGCAGGTATTGATCTCTTTCAATCCGGACTTCGAGGTGGAAGACAGTTCCATGCCGATCAATTCTTTTATAATCGGACAAAAATATGCCCCGGCTTTGGAGGCTTGGTTAAATGCCAATAAACCCATCGATGCGGAAACCAACCAATATGTCCTGATGGATGCGATGGTTCCGGTGGAATAAAACGGAGATTAAAATGGTTATGAACTAATTATGAACGGATGTTTATTATGAAAAAATTATTTTATATTATTTGTTTGTTACCGGTTTTATTGGCGTCTTGCTACGATGACGAAGGTAACTATGATTATCACGTGATCAATAAAATCGAGGGAGTCACAGGGGGTGTGGATTCAGTCATCTACATCCGTCAGTTCGACACGCTGCGGTGTACGCCCGAATTTACAGGAACGCAGTACAGCAACCCGGAAGCCTTCAGTTACGAATGGGAAATCGCGACCAAAATTGTCAGCACGGATTTTCACCTGGTGTATCCGGTGGTACAATCTGCCGGTGATAAAAACTGTCGCTTGATCATTACGGACAAAGAACAGGGAAACCAATATGTATTTCCTTTCCATCTGATCGTTACCGGGGAACGTTCCGGGGACATGATCATGGTATTGAGCAGTGTCCAGGGAAAAGCGGAAATGTCGTACAAGGGACTCAGACCGGATACGACGGCTTTTGTCATCAATTATTACGAAAGATCGGTCGGAAGTAGTCTGGGTACTGCGCCTCGTCGGTTTTACCGGAATTATATGCCGATAGAGGCTTATTCCGGTTTACTGGTACTGACAGACGAAGGACTGAAATCACTGGCCGACACGACGCTGGAAGAGGTCGGTACGAATACTTGGCTCGACG
>CAZMAE010000091.1:0-3003 GCA_964564205.1 uncultured Odoribacter sp.
CTCGTGGAGAATGAGTTTGGCTATCGTATGGTAAGCGATATTCCGGAAACGGCGGCTTGGGCAAAGAAATATATTGTCAAGGGATTCTTGAAATCATACTATCCCGAATACCGCTTTGACAGTTCGACCGAGTGGGATTTCGCCTATGCCCTTGAAAGCGATACGAATGTCTTGAAATGGCTGCGACCTGTTCCACAACAGTTCAGCATCTACTGGAATGATGGCGCGAAGCGGTATGAACCGGATTTCATTGTAGAAACAGCAGATACGATTTATATGTGCGAGACCAAAGCCGCGAAGGAGGTAGATGACGCTGATGTGCAGAAAAAGGCGGAATCTGCTCGTGCATATTGCGATATTGCATCCGCCTACAATGCCAAACACGACGGCAAACCGTGGAGGTATGTGATTATACCGCACTCAGCCGTTCAGCGCACCTATTCGTTTGGATATATACTCAGTAAGTCGAATCTTTTTACTCTTAATTAGAATACGTTAATATAACGACAAAACATTATATAATTCATTGGTTTTTAGTAAATCATGGACACTTACTGAATATCCCTATTTACTGCCAAAGCTGTTTAGACTTGGATAATTTTTAACGAACTATTGTAAATGAAAGTGCCATGATAAAAAATCAATATTTTTCTTTGTTCTTCCGGAATTAATTTCTACTTTTGTGCCGTCGTAAAAAACGCATTGTTCAATGGTGTAATGGCAGCACAACAGATTCTGGTCCTGTTAGTCCTGGTTCGAATCCAGGTTGAACAACAAAATCCGGTTAAGACCGGATCGTTTTTTGTCTCTTTACCGGATCAATAAAAGGATATTTTTGCACGGTAAAAATTGTTCAATGGTGTAATGGCAGCACAACAGATTCTGGTCCTGTTAGTCCTGGTTCGAATCCAGGTTGAACAACGCCCTAAAATGAAAAAATAATGGTTCAGTAGCTCAGCTGGATAGAGCAACGGCCTTCTAAGCCGTAGGTCGTGGGTTCGAATCCCGCCTGAATCACAGTTCCGGCCTCCGCTGTAAACAGTGGGGCCGGTTTCTGTTTTCCGGCACATGCTCCATCTTCTCTGTTTATTTTGCCATGCTCCCTGCTTGCCCTTGTTCTCCTTTTTTTCGTTTACGGTCCATCACCGTACTGATGATCAAAGGAATAGCGATAAATACAACTGTGCCGGTAACAACCAGACCGGTATAGAAGCCAGGGCTTCCGACCGGCAATTGCGAAGGAGGGAAAAAAGTGACGACGAACGAAAACGCAACAGCCAGAAATCCGGTTCCTGCAATCAACCACATGCCTGTTTTGCCTCCCGGTACCCGATAATCCCGCTTCAGGCCGGGCTGAGTATATCGCAACCGGATTCCGGAAGCATACATCATCATATACATCACCAGATAAAGTCCGACAGTCAAAGCACTCAACAAGAAAAAAGCGACACTGACATCGTCCATGACGATATACAACAAAGATAAGAGGGTAACAATTCCTCCCTGAATAAAAAGGATATGGGTTTGAATGCCGTTCTTATTGGTTTTACGCAGAAATAGAGGCAATTCCCCGTCATGGGCTGTCCACAGCAATCCCCGGCTGGGCCCTGAAATCCAGGACATCACTCCGGCCAGAGCCCCGAAGGCAGCCAGAAAACCTATGATATTCGTCAGCCAGCCGATATGATAGTGATTGAACAACTGTTGAAAAGTGACAAACAAACCTGACTGCAAATTAATCTGCCCATAAGGAGTAACTACTGCTACCGACAAAGAACCCAGTGTAAACAATCCGAAAGAAATCAAAGCAGCCAGAAACATAGCCGCCGGAAACTGCTTCTGAGGATTTTTCATTTCCTGTACATGCACGGCATGCACTTCCACGCCCGCAAACAGCAATAAAATGCCTGCCAGAAAAGCAATGTCGCTGATTCCCGTCATGTGCGGGAAAAAACGCGGATGTACATGCCCGGCCACCATATCGCTCACCTGTGACACATTAGCAGGTATGTCTTCGAAAGCAACCGGATTTCCGCCAGCAATCCAGAGGACAGCCATGATGATAATCACTCCCCCCGGCAACACCGTCCCGAATAAAAATCCCTGACTGGTGATCCGCGATATCAAAGACGTACCGCGGAACGTAAGCCAGGTGGCCAGCCAATACATAGCGATGGAAAATAAACCGACAAACGAACCGTTCTGTGCCAGCTCCGGCTTGCCTATCATATAAGCGATCGAAGCCGCAGCAAACCCCAGCACCGTCGGATACCACACTACATTTTGTATCCATTGCAGGAAAATAGCGGTAAATCCCAGTTTACGATTAAACGCTTCCTTCACCCAGGTATACACCCCGCCCCCCCCGGTCAGCAAAAGCACTTCCCAATTCCGCCGCTACAAAAGCGGCAGGAATTAAAAACAAAAAGGTAGCGAAAAAAATATAAAAGAACATCGTCAGCTCCTCCTGGGCCATCATCGGCAAGCCCCGCAGACTGATAACGGCGGCGGAAGTCATCAACGCTAACTGCCAGGTTGAAACGTTTGTCTTTTCCGGATTCATTTTCAGTAACATTTTTCTCCATAAATAACGCAAAATGCAAATCAAAGTTTCAATCCATTCGGCTCTTCATTCGAAAATATTTCCAATAGTGAAGGAACTGATAACCAACACTTCGTTGTTAATAGTTCATGTTAAATTCTCGACAAGAATCTCACAAAAGGAACTATATCCCCCTCGACGCTTGCTTTCTCGAGGGTTGCCATATATTCATCCCGTCTTTCCACCGGAATAATCAGCCAATCATAACCACCCGATGCCAACATGGTATTCATTAAGAACCGCCCGATACGACCGTTCCCATCCATAAAGGGATGAATATAAGTAAACAGGAAATGACCTAAAACGGCTCTAACAGAGGCTTCCGGTTCTCCTTTGAGCAATTCAAACAAAGTGGTCATAGCGTCACGAAGTACGCCCGGATTCAGAGGTGTGTGCATCGA
>CAZMAE010000092.1:0-15373 GCA_964564205.1 uncultured Odoribacter sp.
TAGACGGTCCAATTCTTCATCGGATTTGCTTTTCCGGAAGACCCGGGGAGTTACGTCTGCATTCATCAGCATCAGATAAGTGTGGCCACCGGTATAAATACTCTGAGCTCCCGCCTGTCCGATTCCGTAAGCGCCCAGATAAGGGGCACCGTAAGGGCCGACAGGCTGCGCCTCAGCCGACAAACCATTGTTTCCGCCATCGCGGGTGAAACTGCCGCTAACCCCCAGTTCTGCTGTCAGCCAATCGGTCAGTTGCATATTATCCTTCAGATTAAACCCGATCCGTCTTTCCTGCAGGGTTTTCTCGTATGGGCTATTTCCCAAATAATTGATAGAAGCCATATAGGCATTTTTCTCCGTTCCTCCGGAAATGGAAAAATTGTGCTGATGTTTGATTGCAGTACGCAGCCATTCATCCTTCACCTGATCATGGCGGTCGAGATGGCGGTAGGCATCGATCTGCCGGTTCATTTCATCCAATGATATTTCCCCTCTTTCCTGCTGATAAAGCAGGTCGGTAATCTCGTTCAAAGCTCTTCGTTTGTTGTAGGTGGGGCTATGGTAGTAATTGAAGCCTCCGATCTGTACATCGATCAGTTCGGAGCTGTTTGCTTTATCGAGATAATCCAGATCCGGCAGCGGAGTAAACTTTACACTTCCGTTATAGTAAACTGTCAGGGGTCTGCTTTCACCCGGATTTCCCCGGCGGGTCGTAATGACAATCACGCCATTGGCAGCCCGGGCCCCGTAGATAGAAGCTGCCGTAGCGTCCTTCAGGACGGTGATGTTGGTCACATCAGCCGGGTTGATGGCATCGATGGATCCTTCATAAGGCATACCGTCTACGACATACAAGGGTTCCTTGTTTCCGTAAATGGTAGAAATACCACGGATATATACTTTGTCGTTATAGGAAACGAGGCCAGCCACCATACCTTCCATTCGGTCCACCACATTTTCCTGCAATTTGTTTTCGTAATCCTTGGAGGTCACCACAGCATAGGAACCAGTCGCACGTTCCCGGGAAATGGTCTGATAACCGGTAACTACGACTTCGTCCAGATTTTCAGTCGCATCTTCCAGCACAACGTTCCAATGGTCCTGATGGCCCGTTTTGATTTCTTTGGTATTCATCCCCACGAAGGAAAACAGCAACACCACATCCGGCCGGTCGTCAACTTTAATCTCATAGTTCCCGTCGATATCGGTAGCCACACCGGAGGACATTCCTTTGATGATCACGCTCACGCCGGGCAGAGGATCTCCGTTTTTATCCTTCACGGTTCCCCGGACGGTCTTTTTCTGTCCTTGGGGAGCAGCCTGCCGGACCTCGCCTTTTTTAATCACCACGACATCGTTCCGGTAGTCGAAAACAAATCCCTGTCTGACCAGCAATTCTTCCAGCACCTTATCCAACGCTTCACCGCGTACTTCTACCGAAACTTTTTCCGCTCCGGCAAATAAAGAAGCATTATACAAAAAACTGATACCTGTCTGCTGCCGTACGGCTTCGATAAATTCTTCTACGGTGACATTTTTCAGACTCAGCGATACCTTGTTTTGTTGTGAATATACGCTTGCTGACAAATTCATTCCCAAGAGCACACAAAACAAAAAAACCAACCTGATAACCTGCCACATCTTTGGGGGAAATTTAAATGAATCCCTCCATTTTAACAATCGCTTTTTTTTCATAGATTTGTAAAGTATTAATATTAATTAATCGCGGGAAGAGCGGGCATCAGACCTGAGAAATTTGCTGTCCGCCCTCCTTTTTTACTGAAAAAGCATAATGGTATTTCCGGTAATTTTATAACGCACTTCTCCGGTTCTTTCCAAAGCTTCCATAAAAGCTCCGATGTTGTCGTAACGCTTGAGATTTCCTGTAAAACGCACTTCTTTCACTCCCGGATTCTGATAAAAAACAGTCATTCCGTACCAACGGGACAGTTCGGTCATGATGTCCTCCAACGAACGGTTTCTGAAAACATACAATCCTTTTTTCCACCCGATATATTCATCGGGATCTATGCGGCGTTTTTCCATTTTTCCGCCGGCATAAGCCACCACCTGTTCGCCCGGTGTAATTTCAAGGGTTTGCGGACCAGCAAAGTTCACTTTTCCGGCTACCAGGGTGGTATAAACGGTATGTTCCTCCTCGTAAGCCTTGACCCCAAAAGAAGTGCCCATCACATTCACCTTTCCCAGGGAAGTCACGACTGTAAAAGGCTTGTCGTTTTTAACCACCTCGAAATAAGCTTCACCTTTCAGGAAAACCGTACGGTCTTTTCCCGTAAACTTCACGGGATATTTCAGCCAGGAATCGGAATTCAGCCACACCCGGGTCCCATCGTCCAGCGTCAGGAAACACTCTCCGGCCAACGGAACGGTCAGTTCATTGTAGACCAGCTCCGTCATTTTTTCCGTCGACCGATAAGAAAGTTTTCCCTGAACATACCCGATGGTCGTTCCCTTTTGTTCATGAATCTGCATGGAATCACTACCGACATGGACGACATTTCCATCAGCCAGTTTCAACACGGCTTTCTGAGTTCCCGGTGCTATCACTTCCGTTTTCAACCGGGATTTCCGGATTTGTTGCGGTTCTTCCGGCCGGAGCCAAAGCACAGCACCCAGCATGCCTCCAACCACGATGGCAGCCGCACTCCATCCGATCCACCTCCGTCCTGCCGTTTTACGCTTTACCTGACGGGAAAATTCCCGAAACTTCCGGTCTGCCGGATATCGGGCATATTCCTCCAGCTTCTCTCGAAGCGGACGTTCCCGGTTCAATTCACGGTAGATTTCCAGCAATCCGGCAGCATCCGGCTCTTCTTCCTCCTTTTCCTCTTCCCCAAGCCACTGCTGCCTCCACCATAACAGATATTTTTCAAACTTCATACCCATGGATGATACATTTATTACCATAAATGCCCAACTTCCCTTTTGGTATGACAAAAAAAGAAGATTTTTTTACTTTTTTAGAGCAAATATAAGAGAACGGAATCTTTGAGCTTTTTGCGCAAGAAGTGGAATCCTCTGTTTTTCTGCGTTTTAACGGTATGGATACTGATTCCGAGCATTTCAGCGATTTCGTTTCCGGAATGTCCTTCGATGCTCAGCAACAAAATTTTTTTCCTCTCTTCGGGCAGCTGTCCGATGTAAACATACAATTGCCGGATCAATTCTTCCCGGACAGTCTGTACAAACTGTTCTTCAGGCATTTCCACTTCTTCGACAGCCATTTGCCGGAGCAATTTCAGACGGTTGTTCAAGGTTCGCAAATAAAAAAGAGCATTATTATATACCGAACGGTATAAATACCAGGTGAGGTCTTTCATGCCGGAAAACGTCCGTTCTGAATTCCACAAACGGATCAAAGTATCCTGCACCACATCCTGAGCTGCATCCCGGTCCTTCAGGATTTCATTGGCATAAGAACATAAAGCGGCATAAAAAGCCGCATACAACTTTTTCCAAGCGCTCATCTCCTTCCTGTTCACTCCGTCTACGATATCCTTTTGCCCCGGCAACATATATCCCGCCATATTTAGTCTGAACAAAAATACGAAAAGAATCGAGAATTAATAACACGCGGGGCCCCATGCCCAAGGCAACCGCATCAATTTTTTTCAAAGACTGTAAGATTTGGTGGGAAACGGCAAATATGGCATTACAGAAATGGTGGAAAACGGCATTTGAGCCTAAAACATTTGGTGGAGAATATAAAATGCCTTATTATTGCATCAAAATCAAAGGCTATGGCAAAGGATATTATTCGTTTTAAGAGAAAGATGTATGACACTATGCTCAAATGGAAACAGAAGCGTAATGGCGATACTGCATTACTTATTCAGGGTGCTCGTCGTGTTGGTAAATCTACCATTGCCGAGGAATTTGCACGAAATGAGTATAAGTCATACATATTGATTGATTTTTCAAAAGTATCTAAAGAGGTAAGTGACTTATTCAATGATATATCCGATCTGAATTATCTTTTTATCAGGTTGCAATTTATCTTCCAGGTAGAATTACACGAACGAGAGTCAGTCATTCTATTCGACGAGGTACAGTTGCAGCCATTAGCAAGACAAGCAATCAAGCACCTTGTAAAGGATCATAGGTATGATTATATAGAAACAGGCTCCTTGATTTCTGTAAGATCTAAAAGCAAAAACATCATTATTCCAAGCGAAGAGACAAAAGTCGATATGTTTCCAATGGACTATGAGGAGTTCAGATGGGCATTGGGAGATACCGCAACTATACCATTGTTGCGAAGTGCATTTGAGAAAAAGATGTCACTTGGTGATGCTACTCATAGGAAGCTTATGCGTGATTTTCGCTTATATATGCTTGTCGGTGGTATGCCACAGGCTGTTGCTGCATACATCAAAACCAACAATTTTACAGCGGTGGACTTGGCTAAACGAGATATCATTGCTTTATATGAGGAGGATTTCGGCAAGATTGATGATTCTGGACGTGCAAAGGCTATGTACGATGCTATACCGGCTCAATTAAGTAGAAATACATCACGCTATCAAGTAGGAAATGCAATACCTAAGGAGAAGGTGGATAGAGTTATCAATATCATAAAGGATATGGAGGATTCTATGACAACCAATATTGCATTTCATTCAGATGACCCAAATGTAGGTTTGGCTCTGACCAAGAATCCAGCGTATTTTAAAATGTATACTTCTGATACCGGTCTGTTCGTTACACTTGCATTCAAGGATAGTGATATAACGGAAAATATTATCTACGAGAAATTACTCAGCGATAAACTAAGCACTAATCTTGGATATGTATATGAGAATATGATTGCCCAAATGTTAAGAGCAACTGGTAAAAAATTATTCTACCATACTATACCTTATGCAGATGGCAAGAAGTATTATGAGATTGATTTTATCATCACAGAAAAGCACAAGATTTCTCCTGTTGAAGTTAAATCGTCTGGATATAAGTCGCACAAATCATTGGACGAATTTTGCACTAAGTTCTCAGATCGTATAATGAACAAATATGTGATTTATACAAAGGATTACAAACGAGAAAATGGCGTAGATTACATACCTGTTTATATGACCATGTTCTTGTAAATAAAGTCGGTTAAAATAGAGGGCGGGATTAGATATACTATCTGTCAGTCCATTTTGCTTACTATGTCTATTACAATTGTGTGTATATGTGGAATCGTGTTTTGCAAGAAGTATTTTAAAACCCTTCTTGGATACAGATAAAACAAATCGATGAGACAAACACCCTAAGTAGGAAGAAAGTGCACCCCGAGTCCGTTTTCTCATCACCCCAAGACAGGGTGTTCGAGTTCTGCCGTACTCCCAAAAGTATTGCTGAAATAGCTAATACACACCTGTGTTGCTGCCGAAAAAGTAGACACGGGAAGGTAGGAAAAGAGTAAGCATTCGAACCAATACACATCCGGCTATCAGCTGGCTACGATTTTGATGCATCAGCCCTGACTTTTTTCCCTTTCCCTTTTTCCTTTTACTTTTTATTCGTTACCTTCGCACTGTTTGTACAGCAAGGATTTAATCTAAATAATATCATCATGTATCAAGGTATAAAGACAGTATCATTTGAAGAAGCTGTTCAGGTTGTGAAATCGGGCGACCGCATTCACATCCACAGTGTGGCCTGCGCTCCCCAGGGGCTTATTCAGGCATTATGTGCACGCGGACGTGCCGGGGAATTGAAAGACATCAAGTTGCAACACCTACACACCGAAGGCGACGCCCCCTATGCCGAAGGCGAATTCGAGGGCATATTCCAACTGGAATCCTTCTTTGTAGGCCGCAATGTCCGCAAAGCCACCCAGGATGGATGGGCTGACTATATTCCTGTTCACCTGAGCGAAACCCAGAAACTCATCCGCATGGGCATTACTCCCGTAGATGTGGCGATGATCCAGGTTTGTCCGCCCGACAAACACGGTTACGTTTCAATGGGTACCTCTGTGGATGCGACCCTCGCAGCCGTACAAAACGCCAAAACCGTTATTGCCGTGATCAACCCCAACGTACCCCGTGCCTGGGGTGATGCCATCATCAAATTATCGGACATAGATATTTTCTGTGAAGACGATACTCCCCTCATCGAAGCCAAACCGGCCCAACCCACCGAACAAGATATCAAAATCGGTAAGAACTGTGCCGAGCTGATCGAAGACGGAGCCTGTCTGCAGATGGGCATCGGAGCTATACCGAACGCCGTACTTTCCCAACTGGGCAACCACAAGAATTTAGGAATACATACCGAAATGTTCGCCGACGGAGTGCTGCCGTTGTACTACAAAGGAGTCATCAACAACCTGAACAAAAAATACGACAAAGGCAAAATTGTTTCCACCTTTCTCATGGGTTCCAGAGAAGTCTATGACTTCATCGACGACAACCCTGCTGTTGCCATGATGGATGTCGGCTACACCAACGACCCTTATATCATTGCCCAGCAGCCCAAAATGACAGCCATCAACTCAGCGTTGTCCATTGACCTGACAGGACAGGTGAATGCCGATTCACTGGGATGCAAATTCTATAGCGGCTGCGGTGGTCAGCTGGATTTCATCCGGGGCGCTGCCGCCAGCGAAGGCGGAAAGCCTATCATCGCCATGCCGGCAGTCACAGCCAAAGGCATCAGCAAAATATCCCCGACACTCCTGAGCGGTGCAGGTGTAGTGACCACCCGTTTCGACGTTCATTACGTAGTCACCGAATACGGAGCTGTGGATCTGTACGGCAAAACGATGCAGGACCGTGCCAAAGCCCTGATATCCATTGCAGCGCCGCAATGCCAGGAAGAACTCGATAAAGCTGCTTTCGAACGTTTCGGCAGCCATTATCATTTCGTTAAAAAATAACAAATTCATTTGCTGATGTACCAATGACCTGATCTACCCGTGCATTTATCTACAGATACATTTCATCGGTACATTAGTCAATTGGTTCATCAGCAAATTTTTCACCATGAATTGGAATCAACTCTTATCGGCACAACGTTATCATCCGGGAAATAGCACCTCTCTGTTTCATTCCCACGATCGTTCACAATTTCAACGGGATTACGACCGGCTGATTTTTTCCTCTCCTTTCCGGCGCTTGCAGAACAAAACCCAGGTTTTTCCGCTGCCCGGCAACATTTTTGTCCACAACCGCCTCACCCATAGTCTTGAAGTGGCAAGCGTAGGACGTTCACTGGGGAACAAAATCTGCCAGTTCCTGAAAAAACAACAAGCCTTGCCCGACAATCCGGACCTTCTGGAAGAAATCGGGACCATTGTGAGCACCGGCTGTCTGGCCCACGATCTGGGGAACCCTCCTTTCGGCCATTCCGGCGAGGAAGCCATCTCTTATTTTTTCAGCGAGGGCGAAGGCTTATATTTAAAAAAATTACTCTCCGATGAGGAGTGGAACGATCTGAGTCATTTCGAAGGCAATGCCAACACCTTTCGTCTTTTGACGCACAGCTTCAATGGCAGGCGACCGGGAGGCTATACCATGACCTACACCACCCTGGCCACCATCGTCAAATATCCGTTCGAATCCACCAAAGCAAATCCCAAAGGGTTCAAATACGGCTTCTTTCAAAGCGAAAAAGAAATTTACAAACAGGTGGCCGAAGAGCTGGGAATACGCAGACTGTCCGATAATCCGCTGCAATACACCCGTCACCCGCTGGTTTATCTGGTCGAGGCGGCAGATGATATTTGCTATCAGATCATGGACATAGAGGACTCTCACAAATTACGCATACTCTCCTACGACGAAACGGTGAGCATACTCGAAAGCTTCTACGACAGAAACGAAGATAAGGAAGACCTGAAAATCATTGCCCGCACCTTCAAAGTGGTCACCGATAAAAACGAACGCATCGCCTTTTTGAGAGCCGGCATCATCAACAAACTGATCAATGCCTGTGCGGAAGTTTTTTGCCGGAACTACGAAGCCATCATGGCCGGTGAATTCAACAGCACCCTGATCAAAGAAGTAGAGGGAACCAACAAAACCGCTTACGATTCCTGTACGGAATTGGCCTATGGACGGATCTACCACACGAATATGGTCACCCAGATTCAGATCGCCGGTTTCAAAATCCTCGGTACCATTCTGAAGGAATATACCGATGCAGTACTCAAGCCTGAGACCTATTATGCGCGGAATATTCTTTCCATTATGCCGGAACAATATAAGGTGAGCAAAGAAGATTCCATGTATACCAAAATACAAACCGTCGTAGATTACGTATCAGGCATGACCGATTCCTATGCGCTCAATCTATACCGGAAAATCAAAGGGATCGATCTGCCGGAAATAAAATAAACGCCCAAATAACAAATGGGATTGGATAGATCACAAGCCACCTGAAGATGCTGAAAAATTCTGGCAGCACCCATTCTAACTTGAACTGAAAAAAGTTAACACTTTTGAGAGCCCAACCTCAAAAGATTTAAACCAATGTCTATGTAGCAGAAAGAGCCGTCAGATTTTTATTTTTAATCGCTGTCCGGGCCGGATGCCTTTCACGTCCCTCTCCGTCAAACCGTTCCATTTCATGATGTCGCGGTTGGATACTCCCGGATATTTTTTGGCAATCGACCAAAGATTTTCTCCTTTTCTGACGGTATAGTATACAAATTCACCGTCGACGGTCTCCACTTTAGGTGCCGACGCCGTGTTGTTCACTTTTCCGGCATAAGCCGCTTTATTTCTATACTGTGCCACTTTTTTCTCGGGCACATAGACCACCAGTTTTTGTCCGGGCCGGATGGTCAAGCGTTTATTCAGGTTATTCCAGTATTTCAGATCGGCCAGGCGGACATTGAACTTCATGGCAATCGCTCCGGGAACATCCCCGGACTTCACCGTATACACCAACCGGGCCCTGCCGTTCTCCCCCATCGGATGAGCGTGGGCTTTGATCCGGACCCGCGGATCGGCAATACGGTCGCTGTCATTAAAATACTTTGAACGGTTGCAGGCAAAGATGGAATCCTGATTGTCGATAAACTCATGGATATAGTTATAGGGCATGCACAAGGCATAGGATTTGCCGAATCCGGCAGGTATGACATCGGCACGGTATTGCGGATTCAGGTCGCGCAACTCCTCTACCGACAAATCCAGCTTTGCGGCAATCTGTTCGAAATGCAAGGCATCATCCACCATAATGCTGTCGCACATCGGCGGCAAATTAGGCCGCAACGGAAAAATACCATGTTCCTTATAGTAACTGAATACATAATTGGCCGCAATAAACGCAGGCACATATCCGCGGGTTTCCTTCGGAAGATGATAATAAATATCCCAATAATTTTTCTTTCCGCCGGAACGCCGGATAGCCTTATTTACGTTCCCCGGTCCGCAGTTGTAAGCGGCAATCACCAGAATCCAGTCTTCATACGTCCCGTAGAGATCTTTCAAATAACGCACCGCAGCCTTCGTGGACGACACCGGATCCCGCCGTTCATCGACAAAAGAACTGATCTCCAGCTTATACATCCTCCCTGTGGAATACATAAACTGCCATAAGCCGCAAGCACCGGCCCGGGAAAAAGCCCTGGGATTCAACGCACTTTCTATAACAGGCAAATATTTCAGTTCCAGAGGCATACATTCGGCATCCAGCGCCTCTTCGAAAATCGGAAAATAGTATTCCGCCAAACCCAGCATATTCGCCACCTGCAATCTTTTCCGGACCGTATACAGTTCGATATAATTCCGGACAATATCGTTGAAGGAAAGCGGAACGCCCGACTGTATGGAATCCAGCCTCGCCAGGTACAAAGAATCGCTGCAAGGCATAACCTGTTGCAAATTCCCGGCAATCTGTGCCGAATCGGCATAATAAACGCTATCCCGCATACTCAGATACCAGTCCGTATAATAATAATTCAGTTTATCCATGAAAGACTGAGGGATAGAGTCTTCCAACACCACAGGCTCCGCCAGGCTATCTGTTATCACCAAGGAATCTCTGCCCTCTGCGTTCATCCCGCAAACCCCTTTCGCCCAAAGCACCGGGATCAACAATACAAACAATCGCATCATCACACGTTACACATTATGGGTTACCGTCTAAAATTTCATCGTCAGCGTCAATCCGACGCTTCCCCCGCCTATCGGACTGTACGAGGAGGTCGGACGAATATGGAAACTCAGATTGTCATCAATCTCAAAATCATAAAAGTGGGCATACACCGCAGCATCGATAATGTTGACCGCATAAATGGCAGCCATCACAATATAACACAGATCACGGTTGCGCTTGAAACTCGTTTTCCGGTTATTCAAAATATTCTTAAACCATTCCTTCCCGGCAGAAGTCTGCATATACGGCGCAGTCTCCACATCAAACCCTTTCGGGATTTTATCCCATGCCGGATTTTCCGGATAGGGTGTATCCGGATTTTCACTCAGCCGTTCCAGGTATTGCACCCATTCCACATAGGCATCCCGGTATTCCTTATAGCGGTTATTATTCCAGATAATACCATACATATCGGCAGCTATCCCCCCGTACAAAATGGGCACTTTCCACCACTGTCCGTTGTAGATTTGTCCGGAGCCCGGAAGGACCATGGCCATGATTGTCGCTTTGTGCGGAGAATGGGGCTTACCGGACACTTGTTCTATTGCCGGCAATGTATCGCCCGGTGTCAGAACGCTCAGCGTATCCTTTTCCCAGACAGTGGAAAATCCGCTGACCCAACACAGTAATCCCCCTATAAATAAAACAATCTTTCTCATTCAATTTTATCAAGCAACCCTATGATCTTTTCCAACTCGGCATCCGACTTAAAGCCGATCACAATTTTCCCCCTTCCGTTCTCGTTTCTTTTCAATTCCACTTTCGTATTAAAACGCCGGGACAAATGTTGCTGGAGTTCGATATAATCCCCGATTTCATTCTTTTTCTTCCCGGCAACCGGCAAGTCCCCGGACAAAGCAGCGTTTTCCTCCTTCGGAGCGACCAGTTCCCGGACAATTTCCTCTACCTTACGAACCGAAAAGTCATACTTCAGAATCTGTTCAAAAATCATCAGCTGAGTATCCGCATCGTTCACGCCCAGAATGGCCCGGGCATGCCCCATCGAAATTTTCTTGTCTTTCACCGCCAATTGAATCTGAGCCGGAAGCTTCAACAAACGCAGATAATTGGCTATGGTCGCCCTCTTTTTCCCCACCCTTTCACTCAAAGCATCCTGAGTGAGGCGGCACTCGTCGATTAAGCGCTGATAGCTGATAGCCACTTCTATCGCATTCAGATCCTCCCGTTGAATATTCTCAATCAGAGCAAGTTCGAGCAAACTTTCGTCTTCCGTTTTGCGGATATAGGCAGGGATGGTGGTCAGACCCGCCATTTTAGAAGCCCTGAAACGCCGTTCCCCGGCTACAATCTCATACTTCCCGTCTTCTACGGCCCGAACGGTAATGGGTTGCACAATCCCGATAGATTTTATGGATGCTGCCAATTCCTGCAGCGCCTCCTCATCAAATTCGGTCCGCGGCTGAAAAGGATTGGGACGAATATCAGCCAAATCCAGCTCCTGCATGGCCGAAACCACTACTTCTTTCGTCACAGGCTCTTCTGTAGCATCCGTAAGCAAAGCCCCCAATCCCCGTCCTAATACATTTTTTTTTGCCATATCTCCACTATCAATTTTTGATCTGCAGTTTTATTCCAACAGTATGCTATTCCATCGGATATTGCAATTTTTATTCTAAGTTTCTCTTTATCAATTCCTGCGCCAAAGCCATATAATCCTCCGAACCGCGGCTGCTGGCATCGTACAAGATAGCCGGCTGCCCGAAGCCGGGAGCTTCAGCCAATTTGGTATTCCGGTTGATCAAGGTATGGAATACCATCTCCTGAAAATTACGCCTCACTTCTTCGACAACCTGGTTGGACAAACGCAAGCGAGCATCGTACATGGTCAGCACAAATCCTTCTATCTCCAGGTCCGTATTCAGCCGTTTTTGGATTAACTTGATCGTACTCAACAACTTTCCGAGCCCCTCCAACGCAAAATATTCACACTGCACCGGAATGATCACCGAATCGGCAGCCGTCAGGGAATTCACGGTAATCAATCCCAAAGAAGGCGAACAGTCAATGATGATATAATCATATTGATCACGGACCACTCCCAGCACTTTTTTCATGATTTTCTCCCGGTCCGGAAGATTCATCATATCCACCTCCGCCCCCACCAGATTTATATTGGAAGGCAGTAAGAACAAACGGTCTATCTCGGTTTTCAACGTCGCTTTCTCAGCTTCCAGGCCATCCACCAAACATTCATAAATTGTAGTATCTCCTAATTTCTGAACCTCATATCCCAAACCGGAAGAAGCATTTCCCTGTGGATCTGCGTCCACCAACAATATCTTTTTTTCCAGAACAGCCAGACTGGCAGCCAAATTCACCGATGTCGTTGTTTTTCCTACACCACCTTTCTGATTAGCAATAGCGATAATCTTAGACATAAATTCCCATTTTATGATATTTGTCGTAAAAGTACAATTAAAATAAATATCTGACCGGATTTTGCCCTGCTTTTTAATAACAAAAAAAGGTTTTTTACTAACAATATCCTTTAAAAAACCGGACATCAGAGAGTTGTTTTCCGCTTCGCTTCCGCCGGTATCACCAATCCGGCCTGCAGAATTTAACACCGGATACCGGAAACCATATCAGTTTTTGTTTATCTTAGCGAATTCCCCGGCACACTGCCGGAGGCAAAAACAAAAGCAAGCCACAACATGTTGAAAGCACAGCAAATCATCACTGAATTACAGGCCTTGGGCAATCCGGACAAAGCCGCTCACCTGTCCCGTTTTTTCAAAACGGGAGCCGGCCAATACGGAGCCGGAGACCTTTTCATCGGCGTCAGCGTCCCGGAACAACGGCTTCTGGCCCAAAAATACCAAGCAGCTCCTCTGCCGGTGATCGGCGAACTGGTCGTTTCACCCTGGCACGAAGCCAGATTGACGGGCTTATTGATTCTAGTCCGGCAATTCACAGTCAATAAAAACGATGACTTCCGGCAAACCTGCATCGATTTTTACCTTTCCCACACGGATTATATCAATAATTGGGATCTGGTGGATCTCACCTGCTACAAAATGTTAGGGGTATGGCTCGCCGACAAGGACCGGCAGCTGCTTTACACCCTTGCCCGCTCTTCTAAATTATGGGAACAAAGAATAGCCATTGTCACCTGTATGCACTTTGTACGCCAAGGGGATTTCAAAGATTGTCTGGCTATTGCCGACATACTCTTGCATCACCCTCATGACCTGATTCACAAAGCAGTGGGATGGCTACTGCGTGAAACCGGAAAGAAAAGCCGGCACACACTGGAGCATTTTCTATCCACCCGTTACCGGCAAATGCCCCGGACCATGCTTCGGTATGCCATCGAACATTTTCCCGAAGAGCAAAGACAACAATACCTGAAAAAGTAAACCTCCCGGGCAATGCACGCAGTTATGGATTACCGGTAAATAAATTCGTATATTGGGCTCCGCCTTATATACTTACGCTCGGCAAAATCAAATAAATTTGCTTTTGCTCTCGACTTATTCGTATATTTGCCCGGTCAATCCAAAAACAGCCTCCGGCAAAGCCAGGAAAAAGAAATACCATATACCTAATAGTCATGATCAGTTATCTGCAAGTGAATAACCTCAGTAAACGCTTCGGTGAGCAATTGCTGTTTGAAAACATCTCTTTCGGCATCGGAAAAGGTCAAAAGGTGGCTCTGATTGCCAAAAACGGTACGGGCAAATCCACCCTGCTCCGCATCATTGCCGGCAAAGACAGCGCTGAAACGGGAACAGTCATATTCCGGAACGATATTTCGGTAGGCATTCTCGATCAGGACCCGGCACTGGATCCGGAAAACACCGTTTTTGAAGAGGTCTTCAACTCCGATTCGCCTGTATTGTCCCTGATAAAGGCTTATGAAAACGCAGTCGGCAACAACGACCTGCAGGCTCTGGAAAAGCTGATCCCGGAAATGGATGCCCAGGCCGCCTGGGACTATGACAATACGATCAAGCAAATTCTATCCGAATTGAAGATCGGCACTTATGACAAAAAAGTCAAATTACTATCCGGAGGACAACAAAAAAGGGTCGGTCTGGCCAAGGTTCTGATCAGCAATCCGGACTTTCTGATCCTGGACGAACCCACCAACCACCTGGACATCGAAATGACCGAATGGCTGGAAGATTATCTGGATAAGTCATCCGCTACGCTCCTGATGGTGACCCACGACCGCTACTTTCTGGACAGGGTGTGCAATCAAATCATAGAAATCGACGAATCGGGCTTGTTCGCCTACGACGGCAATTACGCCTATTATCTGGAAAAAAGGGCAGAACGCATAGAAAACCGCAACGCAGCCATCGACAAGGCACGCAATCTTCTGCGCACCGAACAGGAATGGATGCGCCGCATGCCCCAGGCACGCAGCCACAAGGCCCAATACCGGATCGACAATTTCTACAAGCTGAAAGAGATGGCCTCCCGGCAAGTGTCGGAGCATACGATGGAGCTGGACATTCAGGGGAAACGACTGGGGAAAAAAATACTCGAGCTGGAACAGGTCAGCAAAAGTTTTAACGGTCATTGCATACTGCATGATTTTTCCTATAAGTTCGTACGAGGAGAGAAAATCGGCATCGTGGGGAAAAACGGAGTCGGCAAATCCACTTTCCTGAACATCATCACTCAAAATCTCGAGCCGGATGAAGGCCGGATTTCCATCGGAGAAACGGTGGTCTACGGCTACTACAAACAATCGGGCATTCAGTTCAACAACAACGACCGGGTCATCGACATCGTCAAAAACATCTCCGAAAAAATCGACATGGGCAATGGCCGCATACTTTCGGCATCGCAGTTCCTGGAATATTTTATGTTCACGGACAAACAACAATATTCTTTGGTAGAAAAGTTGAGCGGAGGAGAAAAAAGACGATTGTACCTCTTGACCGTACTGATGCGTAATCCCAATTTCCTGATTCTAGACGAACCGACCAACGATCTGGATATCATGACCCTGAACGTTCTGGAAGATTATCTGAAAAGCTTCAAGGGCTGCCTGCTGGTCGTTTCCCACGACCGCTTTTTTACCGACAAGGTCGTCGACCGGATTTTTGCCTTCGAAGGCAATGGAATCGTTAAAGATTTCCCCGGCAATTACACGATTTACAAAAACAAAAAAGACGAAGAAAAAGAACTGCAGGAAAAATCGGAGAAAGAAAAAAAGAAAACCGTTTCCAAAGCGATTTCGCCGGCACCCCTCCCCGGCACAACGGATAAAAAACGAAGACTCAGC
>CAZMAE010000093.1:0-9355 GCA_964564205.1 uncultured Odoribacter sp.
CTTCTGTTCCTTCTCCGACTTTACCACCTCCACACACCCGAACCCTTGACTGTTCAACCGCCCGAAGCCGCCGGCATAACCTAAACGCAGAAGTTCAGGCTGCCCTTCCAGTTCACATTGGAACAGATAGCCTTTCATCCGAGTTTCCTGAGGCGTGCCGGCTTTCAGCGTAATGGTCTTAGCTTTCGGCATGGATAGTAAACGCAAACGGGTGACCGGCCAGGAGGGGTCAGGTTCCTGACCGTAAAAAGCCCGATATTTATCCAACAGGTTCAGGTGCAGCAATTCAGGAAACTTCGGATCATCCGGTTGCAAATGTACCGTATGGCGACTGTCGGGAAACTGTTCCTCAACAAACACCGGAGACAACGTTTTAAACATCATCCGGGGAGAAAACTCCGGTTCGGGCATCCGCTCGATATTCACGACTTCAAAAGGCACCTGAGAGCGACGGTCGCCCAAAATAAACGACCGGTTTTTAAATAAGCCGATGACAAATGCCTCCATCGCTTCTATAGGGAAAAAAGACACTTTCAATTTTACCGCATCCGATAAAATATGAAAGCGATCTCCCTGTATCCGGTAAGACGGTACATATAAATTAGAAAAAGTGAATAACTTAAATGATTTTCTATTCTTACAATACCCCTGGTTATGTAACCATAAAGTAAAATCCGCATCACCCTCATTCAATACTTTATAAAGCAGTGCAGACAATTCATAAACATAATTACAAGGAAGAATTGTACGATTTTTGTCAGTTAAATGCAAAGTTAATTGGAAACGCATATACACACTTTATTTAGCACATGAAAGGTACATAAACACATCCAAATTAACAACAAAATAAGTATCATTTTCAAAAATAAATCTAACCATCAGGTTACAACACAAAGAGGAAAAAATGTCCGGAACAACAGACTGCAATATCAGATTTCGTCATCAAGCACAATATTCACCGCGAACGCTGGCCGTCATCTGCAGACCGGCCATACTCTGGCATATCTCTGCGGATTCCGGATAAAGGTGTACGCACTATTGGAAAATCACTAAAAAGTTCGGATATTTACCTCAAATGTAAACGCCTGCAGGCAAAAGGGAAAAACCGGAACACGAACACAAACAACATCAGCATTATGAATAAACTCATTGTAGGCATAGGAGAAATCCTTTGGGACAAATTGCCCGACGGTAAAAGACTGGGCGGCGCCCCGGCCAACTTCGCCTGGCACATCGCACAGGCCGGACTGGACAGCTATGTAGTCAGTGCTATCGGGAACGACGAAGCAGGCGATGAAATCCTGCAAGCACTGGAACACAAAGGTCTGCGCAACCTCATTACCCACACCACCTACCCCACCGGAAGCGTAGATGTCAAACTGGATCCTCAGGGCATACCCCGCTATCAAATCCATGAACAGGTAGCCTGGGATTACATTCCCTTCACTCCCCAACTCGAAACCCTGGCCTCCCGCACCCGTGCAGTCTGCTTCGGCTCGCTGGCACAACGCAACGCCGTCAGCCGCGACACCATCGACCGCTTTCTCCGGGTTATGCCCGAAGGGGAAGGCCAATATAAAATATTCGACATGAATCTCCGGCAACATTACTACACCCCGGCACTACTGCAAAACTCACTTCGGAAATGCAACATACTAAAACTAAACGATGAGGAATTGCTCGTCATCAAAACCCTGTTCGGCTACCCCCAAACAGACTTCGGGGAAATTTGCCGACAATTGCTCGCCGACTATAACCTGAAAATCCTCATCCTAACCTGCGGCACCGACGGCAGTTCCATCTTCACGCCCGAAACGGTATCCTTTTACCCCACACCCCGGGTAAAAGTACGCGACACCGTAGGTGCCGGCGATTCGTTCACCGCCGCTTTCACCGCCGCGCTGCTAAAAGGTCTGCCCCTCACCGAAGCCCACCGCCGCGCCGTGGAGACTTCCGCTTATGTCTGCACCTGCGACGGCGCCATGCCGGTGCTGCCGGCAAACTAACACACAGGGAACGAGGCCCGCTTCCCCTTCGGGGAGGACGAAGCCATCGTGTCGCAAATAAACAACCATCTGATGAACAATCCGGTCTCCGGCACAGCCCCCTCACAACATAGCCAGCCGATCTGCCAGTCATACCCTAAAAAAGCCAACCGGTTCGCAAAAAACCAGTTGGCTTTCACCTTTATCCGCACGGGAAATTATGAGCCGTATTTCGGGTAATTGTATTCCATATCCAGGATCTCCCCGAAGCCGTCGAACACTTTTTCCGAGGAAATGTCGATGCTTCCGTTCACTTCGTTGATGTAGTACATGTAAATCTTGCCTTCCTTCTTGCTCTCATTGTAAGTCGAAAAGATCAGAATTTTATTGTTATAGGGATGAGAAGTAATAAAACGTTCGACACAGGGTTTGAATATTTCCATTCCCGTTATTTTCTCGTCAGCCCGGGTCAGTGTATAAAGCTTTTCCCCAGCGTTCGTTCCGTTGTAGTCCCACCGGTAAATATCCCGCTCGTCTGCGTAAAAAAACAGCGGACCCACAGAACCCACAGCGTAATATTTCGCGTTTTGTATTCCCGGACAGTTATCCGCAACATACTTGTTTATGCCGATATTCGGTTTATTTTTGAAATTGAATACACACAACGAAATTTGGTGGGTATTCCAGTCCTCGAATAAACCGTACTCATAATTCTGATACCCGGTATCCATGTAACGCAGGTGCGCCTGCATGTTCCCCCAGTCGAACGGCTGAACTTCCGAGGCGACAGCCATCTCTTTCAGAACCCAGGACCAGCTATCGATCCCCAGGAAGCGTCCTCCCAATTCATCGTAAAGGATGCCCTGGTAGTGTTTAAAATATTTGGGAGCATACGGTGAAGCTTTATAAGTCATACCGTCCTTCAGTATAGGTTCGGTGTAAATTTTAAATTCCATCATATCACTGTATTGGTAAAAACACCCGTTCGAAATGATCACATCATAACCGTAACGTCCCGGTCCAAAGTAATATTGCCAGTAATGATAATTCTCCGGCTTCCAGGAAGACATGTCGGGCATGAGGGTCGAAATATCGAACGTTTTTTGCATGGTAGTGGCTGACAGGCGAACTCCGCCTTCATCCGTCAGCACAGTCACGTCCTGATAGCGTCCGATGCAGAAATAACTGCCGATTTTAACTCCGCGCCCCACCAGCGGTTCGTGGTTCACCGTTTCGTAAACGTTGTGGATGATTTCGTCACTTTGCACCCGGTTCGAGAAATAGGGGCTCATAATCAGGTCGAAATCAGTTTTACCCTCCTTCTCCTGCAAAACCATCCAGCCTTCCGTAATACTACTCTGCACAGCCAGTAAAATCTGCTTGTAAGCGGTTACCTCCGTTTTTTTGTTGCTGACAGCCAGCACCAGCGAATAAGACCCCGGACTCTCGGATACCTCATAGGTTAAGTTTTTGGCATTTCCGATCTCTTTTTGTTTCCAGACACCGCCGATGTCGTTCGACCAAATCCGCCAACTGTATTCGTAGTCGTTTTCCGCTGCTCCGTTCAGATCGATGTCTGCCTCGAGTTCCAACGTCCTGAACTGAGTGGCGTAAACGGTGTCCTGCATGGTTATGGTAACTTCCGGCAGATCCGAATAGCTATAATTTCCCTCGTCATCGTAGCAGGAAGCCAGAGCCAGCATGAGGGAAACGAGAAAAAACAATTCAACTATCTTTTTCATCATGTCATTCTTTTATCGTTAATGTATGGTTTAGAAAGTTATGACCAACCCGTTTTCATCGGTCATAGGAGCTCCGGGATGTGCCTTATTGTACTCGTACAAGGCGCTGGTCATCACGCTCGTATAATGAATCCGCTCTCCTTCACTCCACTGGTCGTAGTCGGTGCCTATTCCCAGAACTGAAATCACAAACTGGTGTTTTACACGGCTGTATTCCCCGAAAGGCCACCCCGTCGGCTCTGCCAGATAGTTGGTCATAACGATCCTATACGTACTTTCATTCACAGGTGCCGCAGCAAAATTCTCGTTGCCGCCAAGACGGAAGGTGACCACCAGATCGTGATTTTCCAGTTCCGCCGTTTTCCTGACTTTCACCCTCAGGTTTCCGGTTATCGAATCTGCCGGCAAGGTACAGGTTTCAATGCTGAAATGATCGTTTTCACGGGCCGTGGTCTTCTCTTTTACCACTTCGACGCTCACTTCCCGGGCTTGTCCGCTTGTCAGGCCCATGAGTTTAAAGGGGATTTCCACGATGTCTTCCTCCCGGTCGGGATGCAGGGCGAAAGAATAAACGATGCTGTCATTGCCCGCAGCCGTGTAGATGAAGCGCAAAGAGGCCAATCCGGTATCGTATGACACGTAATCGTCTTTTTGACAACTGCTTCCCAGAACGATGATCAGGGCCAGCAGCAATAAATGATATATGCGCGTAAATCGTTTCATAACGTTCCTTTTTTTAATTTCTGTTTCCATATTCTAATTCCTGATCAGGTATCGGCAGGGTGTAATACTCTTTGCTAAAAGGCACTTGCACATTGGGCAATGCAGCCTCATCGATCCGCTTGCAATAGAAGAACCATTGCCCCTCGCCGATAAACTCCTTCCGGTACTCTTTTCCGATAGAGATCCGCAATTTCTCATCGGTCGTATTTTCTTCCGTAAGGTCGTCAGTCTCCTCGAATCCACGGTGCCGGCGTAAAGTATTGAAATACTCCAAGGCTTCCTTTTTGGAGGTTGCGCACTCGGCTGCAATCAAATACATTTCACTGATACGGATCAGGGGTTGCCGGTTGTTGTAAGCGGAAGACATCTGCCACAATTTGCTGCTGATGTAATACGAATACCACGAATAATCGAAGGGTTCGAAATAATAGATATACCGCCAGTCACAACCGCCGTACAAGGTGCTTTCAAAGATTTCTTCTCTCACCTCCTCACTGGTGACGAGCAGATTCCCCACCGTGTTATTTGCACTTTCTTTCAGATAGATTTCCGTCAAGGATTTCAGTTTCGTATTGTTCAACATGAAAATACATTCCGGCAGGAAGATCCCGTCCCGGGTGTCACGGGTCGTGGTGACCACCTGTCCTTTTTGTACCCACGGGTATTTGCCGGCAAGGATTACTTCCCGGGCATTTTTCAATGCGTTGGCTTTATCGTTTTTGTACAGGCAGACACGAGCCATCAGCGCACGAACCGCATAGTAATTGAAATGATACCCGCGGGTACCGAGAAAAGCAGTCGTAGCCTTTCCCGTTTTCACCGGATCGTTCTCCAGCAGGGTGGCCGCCTTTTCCAGATCTTCAAGCACCTGATCGATGGTTTGTGCCACCGTAGATAAAGGGGTGACCTCTTTTGAAATCCGTTTCACATAAGGAATTGCCCGTTCGGAGGCTCCGCTCACGTAACTTTTGCCGAACAGACGAAGCAGGTCGAAATGCAGGAATGCCCGTAAAGCATAAGCCTCACCCTCGTAAATTTTCTCTTCCTCCTCCGTAAGGACTCCCCGGTGTTCTTCAATGCCTTGCAACAGAATGTTGACATCGGCGATGGTGCTGTACATGTTATTCCAGACATTGGCGATGACGCTTTCGCTTGTCGAATTTTTATATTCGAAACGATGCAGATGATAATAAGTCCCGGCAGCCTGCAGCCATACGTATTGTTGTCCCAGAGCGTCCATCATCCCGAAGGTGAGATTCGCCCCGTAAAGGTCTTCCGAACATAACGAGGTATACACTCCCGTCAACTGATCCTTAAAACCATTCTTGTAACTGAATAAATCGTCATACTTGACATCCGTCCTCGGACTGACATCCAGCCACTCCTGACATGAAACGCTCAGCAACGACAGGAGTAAAATACCAAGTACGTTCTTTATTTTTTGTATTTGTATCATTGCATTTATCGATTAAAAGGTTGCTTGTAAAGAAAACGAGAAAGTACGTGCAAACGGGTAAGTCAAACCGCGTTCGGTTTTCACCGTAGAAGCCCGAAAGACATCGTCCATGTAAAAACTGGCCTTCAATTGCTGCAGTCTGCTCTTTTTCAGGAAGGAGCAATGACGGAAATCATATCCGACGTTTAAAGAGGAGAGGCGCAATTCATTCAGATCTTGTACAAAACGGGAGCTGGGTTTGGTCACCTTGTAAGGATTATAAGAGAATTCGACCCGGTCCCCCGGTTTTTTCCAGACAGCGTCATAAATCCGTTTGTCCACGTTCAGCCCGATCGTCGTGTTTTCTACCCGGTCGACCAGGGTCTGGTTGTAGATTTGCCCGCCGAATTGATAATAGAACGATGCGTTCAGGAAGACTCCCCGGTAATCTAGGTTCACGCCGAATGAACCGGAGAAATCAGGCATAGCGTCACCGCAAACAACCTGATCTTCCGCTTTCCACTCGGTAGTCATCTGGCCGTCTTTCGTAAGGTAGATTTCATCCCCGCTAGCCGGATCGATGCCCAGTGAACGAACGGCCCAAATGGCGTTCATGGACTGGCCTTCGATAAAGCGGGTCTGAGGTCTGTTGGTTTTACTGTCCAGGATGTCTTTGTCCACCTCGTCATTATAGCTTCTCAAGGCATTCGATATCTCCTTCAATTTGTTCGTGTTTTTGGCAATGGAGAACGTGGTATTCAAATAACGGTCGTTTTCAACATCGTAGAGCAGGTGGGCGTTCAATTTCAATTCCATTCCTTTGTTTTCCGTACTCCCGATGTTTTCCATGTAACTGGTAAATCCCATGGATGGCGGTATGGTCAATGCCAGCAACTGGTCTTTGGTTTGCTGCACATAATAGTCGTAAACAATCATAAGGCGTCCGAAGAGATTCAGGTCGAAACCGATGTTGTAATCCCGGGTCCTCTGCCATTTCAGGTCATCGTTAGGCAAAGCCATCAGGTGAGACCCGATCCAATTGTCGTAGGCCTGCGTCTGGTCGTAATTGAACATGGCCAAAGCCTGATAAGGATTGAAATTCTGCGATCCCGTGTAACCGGTCGATGCACGCAATTTGAATTGTTTCAGCCATTCGGCATCCTCCATAAAATGTTCTTTATGAAGATTCCATCCGATACCTGCCGACCAGAATTGTCCCCAGCGTTTGTCTTTTCCGAACCGGGACGAAGCGCTGGCCCGGTAAGACAAGTCGGCCAGATACCGATCGTCATACGAATAGTTCAGTGAGCCCAAAATGCCGAGTTCCCGGCTGACGACCTCACTCCCGGTTGACGGATAGTCCTCCTTATTGAATCCCAGGCCCGATGTGATGAAGCTGATTTTGTCGTTGGGGAAACCTACCATGGTAAAAGAGGCATCTTCCGAGCGGTTCTGTTCCAGGTTATAGTTCAGGTTCATGAAAAGCTGGTGCTTGTCCATCGTCAGGGAATAGTTGGCGGTGATATCCATGTCGACGCTGCTGCTTTCGCCGTTCATTTTGCTGTACAGCCCTTTTTCAAAAAATTTGTCTTCCGAATAATCAAGGAACCTCGTGTGTGCCGCCGGATAAAAATCTTCCCGACTATTCAGGGTTTTCGACAATCCCAAACGTCCGACCAGTTTCAGCAAAGGCAGGGCCTGCCACTCGATGTAGAAATTGTTGGTAAGACCGGTGTATTTGCTGAAATTTTTAGTACCGATGGAAGCGTTCCACAACGGATTTCCTTTGGTGTCGCCGACAAAACCGCCACCTCCGGTCGAACCGGCGATCTGTTTCAAGTCTCCGTTTTCATCGTACGGGGTCCAGTAGGGATTCAATACGGCATATTCGGAGAAGGAGCCGTAAGGCGAATCGTTTGCGCGGTTCAGCGTCGTGCTGAACTGGTTGCGGAACAACAGGTCTTTGTAGCGGTAAGAAAGGGTAAATCCTCCCGTGAAGGTTTTACGGTCGGAACCTTTCATGACTCCTTTGATGTCATTATAGAGCAGGTCGATCCCGTAACGCAAACGTTCATCCCCGCCATCCATGTAAAGGGAGTGGCGGTGTCCCACGCCCGTACGCAAAGGCTGGGCCAGCCAGTCCGTGTCCACGCCTCTCTCTATGTCCGCTTTGATGTTGTTCAGGTACTGTTCCCAGAACCAAGGGTCGGAATAGTAACCGTGCGCTTTGTCCACCTCGTATTTTTCCTGCGCATTGCAAAGGTTATAACCGGTCAGGTCGGGTACGGTGAGACTCAGGTCGCCTTTGTAGGAAATTCTCAGTTTGCCAGCTTTCGGCTGACGGGTCTCGATGACAACCACCCCGTTGGCCGCCTTGGCTCCGTAGATGGCTTTTGCCGCAGCATCTTTCAACAGCACGATGGTCTCCACCCGGTTCATATCCAGGTCGTAAACCGTAGTGACGTCTGCTTCAAAACCATCCAGGATGAACAGCGGCTGATTCGGGTTTCCGTTATACGTCCCTTTGATGTCGGGCATGGACTGCTGTCCGCGCATCTGGATTTGCGGGGCTTTGTTCGGGTCGGAACCGAAATCGTTGTTTTCTATGATATGGAAAGACGGATCCAAACTTTTCAGGGACTGCAAAACATTCTGATTCCCCATTTTCTGCAATTCCTCTTTTTTGATGGTCGTCGCAGCACCGGTATAACTCTCCGCCTTGCGGGTAAAAATACCGGTTACCACGACCTGTTCCATTTCGGTCACATCGGATTCCAACATCACTTTTATTTCGGATTCGCCCTGATAAGGCACTTCTTTGGTTTGCATGCCGATGAACGAAAAGACCAGCACTACGCCCTCCGTTGAAGGAAGCGACAATTTGAACTTTCCCTCCGTATCAGTGGCACATCCCAAAGCAGTCCCTTTAAGCAAAACGGTCACTCCCGGCAACGGCATTCCGTCCGTACCGACCACCACACCGGAAACCGACAGGGGATCTGCCGGCGGAACGGTTTTTTCCGTATCTTTTTTGATGACATACACTCCGTCGACTTTCGAAAATCCGAACCCCGTACCCTCCAGAATCTTGCTCAGCACCACCTCGACCGGTTTATTTACGACCTCGAAATCGTTGCATTTCCGGTTCCCGATAAGTTGTTTGTTAAATAAAATATCCACGCCGGTCTGATCTTTAAACCGGATCAGGGCCTCATTCAAATTTTCAGATTTCACGGAAAAGGTCACCCGTTGGGTATCGTCATCCGTCGCCGCATAGGCCAACGAAACAATGCACAACAAGTGTACTACCGACAACATTTTCCTCAAGAATTCAGGCAAAAAATGCCTGTCAGGCGCTTTTTTTTTCATACATTTGTTTATTAATTCGTTAATATTTAATGAATGTGTAGAGAATGCCCTCTAAAGTTTGCCGACTACAGAAGCATTCTCTATTTTTTATTTCCTTTTCA
>CAZMAE010000094.1:0-12956 GCA_964564205.1 uncultured Odoribacter sp.
ATCAATCGAAGAACTGTTTCCGATAGCATCGCAACATGTTCGCGATCAATCGAAGTACTGTTCCGGCAGCATCGCAACATGTTCGCGATCAATCGAAGAACTGTTTCCGATAGCATCGCAACATGTTCGCGATCAATCGAAGAACTGTTCCCGATAGCATCGCAACATGTTCGCGATCAATTGAAGAACTGTTCCCGACAGCATCGCCATCCTGTTCGCGATCAATCGAAGAACTGTTCCCGGCAGCATCGCCATCCTGTTCGCGATGCTGCCGGATAAGTTTTCCGGCTGGGACAAAGCATCCGTAGATTTCTCTTCCGCCCCGATAAAAACATCCGAAACAGCGTCCCCCAATCTTGACGCGCCAGCCCCGGGCAACCGTGTTTTATGCCCCTAAACCGAACTTAAATGAAAGAGCCGTGCGTTCCGGATGAACCGGTCTGACGACCCGGAACCCTCCACCGGAACAGAAAGCAAAAAATCGAACCCGGATATATTCATCGGTTATTCAACCGACCAACAGGAAAAGAAGGAAGAGCGTGGAATCTTTCAATTGTCCCCTCAAACTGGTGTAGGCGCTTTTTTTCAGTGACTTTACAGTATTGACCGAAACATTCAGCGCCTCGGCGATCTCGTTGTTGTTTTTTCCGTTCAGGCCGAGGAGCAGGATGTTGCGGGTTTGAGGGGGAAGGGTATCGATGGCCCGGTGAAGGATACGAAGGGATTCCTGATAAGTGATCTCTTGCAGAAAATCGGCTTCTTCTTTTTCGCTCAGGGCTTGTTTTTGATGATACTCCTCTTGTATCTTCTGGTGTTTGAGGTAATCCAGACAAAGGTTCCGGGCTGTGACATAGATAAAAGATTTTGCTTTTTCAGGCACATCGAAATCTTTCCTCCGTTCATAGAGCCGGATGAATGTATCCTGAGCGATGTCCCGGGCAATGTCCACTTCTTTCGTATATTTCCGTGCGAAACGGTATACCGATTCGAAATAGAGCTCGAAAAATCTTTTAAATCCTTGGCTACTGGTCAGCATCCTGTGAAAAATGTCCTTTTAAAATTGAAGCGGATAAAACAAACAAACATTTTTGCAAAGATACATTTTTAATTATTTCTTTAGGAATCGCCAGATTTTTTTGTTTTAATCCATTTTTTTTGAGGAAACGACTCACCCGCTTTTCGAATCGAATCGTTATAGACATGAAGAATAAAAAAAAGATATATCGATTGAAGCGATGTCAGAACTAGAAAAACGATATGAAATTGCCCGGTTGATTGCAGGAGAGTTGACCGGAATACTTTCGGAGAGTGAAGCGGCGGATTTAGAGCAATGGAAGAGCTCTTCAGAAAAGCAGATGAGGGAATACCGGGAAATCCGGGCAAGATTGCTTCAGGACATCGATAGTCCGGATGGTCTGGAGCTAAAACAGGAATGGCAAAGATTCGAACAAAAACTACTCCGGAAAAAACAGCGATTCAACCGGTGGTATGCTGTTGCGGCAGCGTGTGTGATCCTTTGTCTGGGCGTGACTTTTATATGGATGAGAGAACCGGCCATCGCTCCCGGCCTCGCCGACGCATCGGTTGGAGTGAAAGGATTCAAAGCGACTTTGATCCTGGGAGACGGGAAACAGGTGAATATAGACGACACCCTGAACCGAACGATCGCTGTCGCCGGAGGAACGAAGATTGTGACGACCGGGAAAATGGTGAAATACGACACCGGGGAAGAAAACAAAGAAGAAAAAGCGGAGTGGAATACGATTGTCGTACCGCGTGGAGGAGAATACGAATTGGTTTTATCCGACGGAACGCGGGTGTGGTTGAATTCAGAGTCCCGCCTGACTTATCCCGTCCGTTTTACGGGGGATCTGCGGGAGGTGAAAATGGAGGGAGAGATTTGTTTCGACGTGGCCCGGAAAGAGGGGCAGCCTTTTGTCGTGAGAACAGCCGGTTTGGCGGTAAAAGTACTGGGCACCCTTTTCAATATGGAAGCTTATCCGGAGAATTCCCGGGTAACGACCACACTGGTCAGGGGTAAAGTGGAAGTGACAGCCGGGGATAAAACTCAGGTGTTGCAGCCGAACCAGCAATTGTCGGTGGAAGCAGGCCGGTTCACCCTGAAACAGGTGGCAGCGGAAGATTATATCGGCTGGACCAGCGGACTGTTTCATTTTACAGAGGCGTCGCTCGAGGAAATCATGACTAAACTGGCCAGGTGGTACGATGTGGAATTCTTTTTCGCCAAACCGGATTTGAAGGAAGCCCATTTTTCTCTGGACATTCAGCGGTACGAAAACATCGCTGTCATTTTATCGAAACTTGAAAAGACCGGGCGGGCACGGTTTCGGGTAGACGGAAAAACAGTGGTGATCGAACAGTAGGATATATTAAAAAAGCAATACATGCGGGCACATGTACTGCTCTGAATTAACATATCGATACTCCTTCGTGGGGAGTAGAGCGAATTATTAACTTTATTCACAAATGTATGGAAAAAAAATTAAGGAACGGCAATTTCGTACTCACGAAATTACCCCGCATGTTGATTATGATGAAGACGGTGTTGATTCTACTTATGTTTTCGTTGAATTTACAGGCAACAGTCTATTCACAACAGAAAAAATTCGACATTTCTATGAAAGAAGCCTCTTTGGCAGATGTGTTCCAATACCTGAGGCAAGTGAGCGAATACAATTTTGTGTATGACAGTGATGCCGTGAAACAATTCCAGTCGGTTTCGGTAGATTTGAAAGGGGCGGGCCTCGAAGAAGTGTTGAAAGATTGTTTGAAAGGAACTCCCTTTGTTTTCCTGATCGAAGATCATCTGGTGATTATCCGGGAACAGAAAACTTTACCGCAACAGCAAACTCAGAATGTGAAAATTGTCGGTAAGGTGACGGACGAAAAAGGCAATCTGCTGCCCGGAGTGACGGTACAGATCCAGGGCACTTCGCTGGGTACGGTGACCGATGCTGACGGAAAATATGTCCTGTCTGTGCCCGAAATGAAGGAGCTGACATTGGTATATTCGTTCATCGGCATGGAAAAGAAAGCGGTGAAATGGAAAGGGGAAAAAGAATTGAATATCACCCTGGTGACAGAAGTGGCCGAGATGAGCGAAGTGGTGGTGACCGGTATCTTTACCCGTAAAAAAGAAAGTTTCACGGGATCTGCCACGACCTACTCGAAGAAAGACTTACAGAAAGTAGGTACGACCAACCTCGTGCAGGCCCTGAAAACGATGGACCCTGCCTTTGCAGTCATCGAGAGCACGGAGTTCGGTTCCGATCCCAACCGTTTGCCCAATATAAACATCCGCGGGAAAAGCAGCATGCTGGGAACCCGTGACGAATTGCAGAACGATCCCAACCAACCGCTTTTTATCCTGGATGGTTTCGAATCGACGCTTGCCACCATCAATGACCTGGACATCAACCGGATTGAGAGCATCACCATCCTAAAGGACGCTGCCTCTACCGCGATCTACGGTTCAAAGGCCGCTAACGGCGTTGTCGTTGTAGAGACCGTGAAACCGAAACCCGGCAAACTACAGGTCAGCTACAACGGTAACCTGAATGTTTCCATGCCCGATCTTTCAAGTTACAACCTGATGAATTCCTCCGAAAAATTAGAGTTTGAGAAACTTGCCGGGCGTTATGATGCCTCCATTGTCGAGACTCCTTACCAGAGCGAAACGGAACGGAAACTTACCGAATTGTATTATGAACGCCAAAACATGGTGGCGGAAGGGGTCAACACCGATTGGATCGCACAACCGGTAAGGGTTGGTGTCGACCACAAACACTCCCTTTATGTCATGGGCGGTGAAGAACACTTCATGTTCGGCATCGGTGGGGCATACAACGGCATCTCAAGCGTCATGAAAGGATCGAAAAGACAAATATTGAGCGGGAACATCGACCTGATCTATCGGGTAAACAAATTCCAGTTTTCAAACAAATTTTCAGTCAGCAATGCCGATTACGCCAATCCCGTAATAGGTTTCAGTACATGGGCGCAGACCAATCCGTTCTACAAAATGCGCAACGCCGACGGAACCATTCCGCAATGGTTGGAATACACCGATGAATTCCGGCAGGCCAATCCGTTGTGGGACTTCCAACTGAACAGTCGTGACGGAGGCAATAATCTGGAACTGAGCAATTTCTTTATAGCCGAATGGAGTCCGAGCGACAAATGGAAAGTGCGTGGGAAATTCGGTCTCACTTGGGGAAATGATGATGTGGAGAAATTCACCTCCCCTGAGGCAAGCTCACAGGTGTTGAACAAAAAAAACAATCTGCGCGGAGAGTATCTCACCCAAAACACCCGCAGCAAACAGTATGAAGGAGAATTTACCGTTACCTTCGCCCAGGTGTTCAAAGAAAAGCACCGTCTCAATTTAGTGGCCGGCGGTAATATTTTCAGTACGGAAACATTGTTGCAAGGCTATACCGTGGAAGGGTTTCCGGCAGGCGATTTCACTTATCCTTCCTTTGCCAGCGGATTTCCCGAAGGAGCCGTGCCCACCTATGTCGAAAATATTTCACGGGCGGTGAACGGATTCTTCAACGCCGGATACTCCTACGACGACCGCTACCTGATGGATTTCAGCTTGCGTGAAAACGGTTCCTCAGTGTTCGGCAGTTCGAACAAGTTCAACACGACCTGGTCCGTCGGTTTGGGCTGGAACATTCACCGGGAGAAATTCGTCAGCGACAATCTGCCTTTCGTCAACTACTTCAAACTGCGTGCTTCTATCGGTAACCCGGGAAACCAGAGTTTCGACTCCGGGCGTACCCTGCTCACCTATGCTTTGCAGTCGGGCGTGCTCAACTATTTCGGTTTAGGGGCGTTGCCCAACCAGGTCGGAAATCCCGATTTGAAGTGGCAGATCACACAAGACAAGAACATCGGTCTGGATCTGACCCTTTTCGACCATCGTTTTTCCGTGAACCTGGATTACTTCCACAAAGTGACCGACCCCTTGCTCATCAGCATCGATATGCCGCTTTCTTCAGGTACGGCCAGTTATTACACCAATGCCGGAGAACAGACCTCAAAGGGAATAAACTTCTCGGCGGTTTATCACATCTTCCGCAATTACAACGATCGTCTCCTATGGTCCGTACGCGCAACAGGACGTACGCAAAAGACAAAGATCGACAAAATCGGGCACTATCTGGACAGCTATAACAACAACGGCTTAGGTTCGCATACGACCCGCTATTTCGACGGTGCGGATCCTGATGACATTTGGGCGGTGAAGTCGGCAGGTATCGATCCCGCTACGGGCAAGGAAATCTTCTTCACCAAAGAAGGGGTTCCCACCTACGATTTCTCCTACGACAACGAGGTGGTATGCGGAAACACCCGTCCCGACCTGGAAGGTGTGCTCGGCACCTCATTCACTTACAAGGGATTTACCGTAAGCCTTAACTTCCGCTATCAACTGGGAGCCAGTGTGCTGAATACGGCGGTGGTCAATAAAGTCGAAAACATCAACCTCTATTACAACCAAGACCGTCGCGCCCTTTACCAACGCTGGCATAAGCCGGGAGATGTCGTACAGTTCAAGAACATCCAGGATGTCAACCCCTCGCCGCTTTCTTCACGTTTTGTGCAAAAAGAAAATATGTTGTCACTTGAATCGGCACACATGGAATACGAATTCATTGACGGCTGGATCCGTAAAGCCGGCTTGAGCAGTATGAAAGCTTTTGTGTCCATGCGCGACGCTTTCCGGTTGTCGACCATTCGTTCCGAACGAGGTACGGAATATCCGTTTGCCCGCACATTGGAGGCCGGATTATCTCTTAACTTTTAAAACTTAAAGCGATGAAAGGAAATAAATTGATCATATTTTCCCTTTTGGCAGGAACATTGGCCTTGTTTTCGGCCTGCTCCGATTTTCTGGATGTGAAACCCAGCGACAAACAAACAGCAGATCAGCTGTTCGCCGCCAAATCGGGCTATTATGCCGCAGCTAACGGCATTTACGACGCTCTGGCGTCCGAAACCCTGTACGGGCGGCAGATGAGTTGGGAGGCCATCGAGTTGATAGGCAAACGCTATGTGGCTCCTAAAGGAAATTCCGTATATCAGGATCTGAGTAACGGAAATTTTACCACACAATACGCTTCCCCGGTGCTCACTTCGATATGGGAAAAGAGTTATGAACTGATATTGGCGGCCAATTTGTTGATCGACCGTATCGACAACCAATCACAGGGAATGCTTTCCCAGCACGAAGCCGACCTGATGAAAGGGGAAATGCTTGCCGTGCGGGCTTTCCTGCATCTCGACATGCTGCGCCTGTTCGGTCCGTGCATTCCGCAGGACCCGAAAGCTCTTGCCATCCCTTACAATGAATCGGCCGATATTGCCGTATACAACCTTTTGCCTGCCGATGAGGTCATCGCCAAAATCATCCGCGACCTCGATGCTGCCGAGACATTGATGCAGGAGGATCCGGTGATTGCCGAAGGTCCTCTGGCTTCAGAAGGCGAAAACGAAGAATCGGTGCAATTGCGTTATCGCCAATACCGTTTTAACTACTATACGGTGATCGCCCTGAAGGCACGGGCTTACCTTTGGGGGGAGGACAAAGCGAATGCCTTGATCCAGGCGAAACGACTGATTGAAGACCCGGCTGTGGCCAGCCACTTTCCGGCTGTCGACCCCAACCGCTTGTTAGCGAATGCCACGAATCCCGACCGGGTATTCTCCAGTGAGGTATTGACCGGGGTGTATGTCAAGACACGCGATTTGCTGTCCTCCTCTTATCTCTCCTCTTCGGCGAATGCCAACCAGTTTTTGCAACCGCATGCCACATTCATTACAACCGTGCTTTTCAATCACATCCTTCTCCGCAGCAACGAAACCGAAGACTACCGTTTCCAAACGCAGTGGGAAGCGGCCGGAGGTACGGGATCCAGAGGACATGTGCTGACCAAGTACAACGCCATCGATAAACCCGATCCGACCGACGAGGATTCGGAATACTTCTACGCCAAGATGATTCCTTTGGTGAAGCTGCAAGAGATGTATTACATTGCCGCCGAATGCGAACCGGAAGCCGCCGACCAGCTCAAATGGTACGATGAGGCCCGGGGGCGTCGGGGATGCCAGCCTTTGGTGAAAGCCTATCTGGCGGCGATGGGAATACCGCAACCTTCACCGGAAGAGATGGAAATGTTCACACAGCAGTTGCTGCCGCTACTGGGATCTTATTTTCCAATGTTCTTGAATCAGGAATATCTGCGCGAATTTTATGGCGAAGGACAATCCTATTATCGCCTTAAACGCACGGATGCCTTACAATATGGTTACGGACTCGTCAGCCCGTATGACAGCGGCGAGAGCCAGCAAAGCATGGTGTTTTTACCGATTCCGCCCATTCCGGAAGGAGAAATGAAGTAATACCCTAAAACAGAAGATAAAATATGAAAGCAAAAAATCTACTTTATTTGTTTTGCCTGCTGTATGCTTTTGTATCATGCAGCAAAAAAGACATTCAGACTTTCAACGGGAAAGAAAGCGGTGTCTATTTTCAATACGGCTGGCAGACCAGGCTTTATATCAATATTGATGCTTATGTGGATTCCCTGGAATTTTCATTCAGTAAAGTTTCGGAAACCCTTACAGATACGACCATAACCACCCGAATCCGGATTATGGGAAACACGACGGATTATCCGCGGCCGGTGAAACTGTCGGTAGATGCCGAGCGCACTACGGCAGTCGAGGGGACCCACTATACGATCGACTGGAGCAAAGCCGTGATTCCGGCCAATGAAAGCGAATTGCAGTTTCCCGTCACCTTCCACCGCACGCCCGACCTGTTGAAAGAAAAGGTCGTGCTGGTATTGAAATTGGAAGCCAACGAGCATTTCAATATCTATTTCAACAAACAGAACAACACCAACGTCTATTATGCCACGGAGGAAAAAATTGAAGCCGACCGGTTCAAGTTCATTGTGGGTGAAATATACACTGCGCCTTACTGTTGGTATGATTACTACATGACTGCATCATCTTATTTCGGAGAATGGACCATGACCAAGTTCCGCTACATCAACCGTCTGCTTGGAATACCTATCGAAGACTGGGATCGTCTGGGCTATGAGGGCAGCAAAGTACAGGTAGGCAGATGGCCTGTTCAGGCTTATGTCGTGCGCAATGCCTTGCAAGAAGCTGCAGACGCAGGAAACCCGGTCATGGACGAAAACGGCAAACCGATGCAATTGGGAAGCGGTTTTGAGGTGGATTATTCAGCTTACGAAAACAATTAAAACAAGATGAACATGAAGAAATATATATGGTGTTATTTGTGCCTGCTGTTCTTGCTGGCGGCTTGCATCGATGACAACGGTAACTACGATTACCGCGAATTGGCAGAAATCAAAGTGGAAAACGTACCCGAGGTCATCGAAGTGCTGGGATATGTGGACCACATTCGGATATCGCCTAAATTCATCTCTTCCACCGAGGGGGAAATCAAGGCGGGCGATCCGAACTACTCCGTGCGCTACCGTATCGGATACAAGGGCATGGGATCTTTGGGAGGATATGACACGATAGCCCAAACAAGCAAACCTTGGGTCGATATCACTCCGGAATCAGGTTTTGACCTGGATGTTCCGGCCAATTACTCCCCGAACACTTATTGCATCTGGGTAACCATTACGGATAACCGTATCAATGCGGTGACTTCCAAAGTTTACGATGTGATCGTCTCCTCTTCCACCGGCGAAGGCTGGTTGGTGCTATGCAACGAAGGTGAGGAGGAGCGTGCCCGTCTGGACATGATTTCACGGCTTTCCTCCACGCGTACCGAAGCGATTCACGATGTGGCCAAAGGAATGCCCACTGTACACCACGCCACTTGTATGGGATTTGTTCCTAAAATGAGTAATCCGGGTGACGTTATCAGTATTTTCACCCGGGAGGAAGATTATATGCTCGATCAGGAAACGTTGGAGTCCGGGGCGGAATTGGAGTTCAACCTCAGCAATTTTATGGTAGACCCCGGAGAAACATTGATCAAAGAGTATACGTTTGCCGCCTCTACCTACGATTGGCTGATGCACTACCGTTTCGGATTCTCCGAAGCGGGGAATGCGTATGTATTGGTGGGCGGTATTGCCGGCGAGGCGTATGGCCTGCCCATCAACACCCTTGCTCCGGGAACTCCGGCGGAATTCCGGGTGGCTCCGTATGCCGGTTACAGCTGGGTGCGCCCTTGGTCAAGCAGATATGCAGCCAATGCGTTGTTCTATGACATTGATAACCGTCGGTTTGTCATGTTCAAAGGCACAACCAATTTCGGTGATGCAGACCTTTGTATGTACCCCCTCTCCGATCCGGCAGAAAACCGTCTGTTTTCCTATACTACGGGCAAAGACATGGTTTACATGGAAGGCACACGCCGTTCCAACGGACTGGTCTATGCCGTCCTGCAGAACAGTGAGGGCAAACGCTCGATTTACGGCATTAACGTAAGCGGCGAGGAACCGGTACAGGAGCTATATATCGATGAAATCCAGGCTCCGGACATCGAAAAGGCAAAACATTTCGCTTTCCACAGCCAGTTCCCCCTGATGTTTTATGCCGTGGATAATAAAGTATATCTGTATAACGTGGGGACGAAAGAATCGAAACTGATGACCACCGTGAATCTCGGTGCATCGGAAGAGATTACACAAATCAAGTTCAACCTTTACCGCAATGCAGTCTATTCGGCGCTCAACAATCAAAGCGATGAATTCATGAATAAGCAATATCAGCTTATCGTGTCCTCCTACGATCATGCCGGCGCAGGCAACGACAATGGCAAAGTGTCGTTCTATCAGGTGGACGGCATCGCGAACAACATAACCAAGACGGAGGAATATACCGGATTTGCCCAAGTGGTGGATGTGGTTTACCGGGAAAGGGCACAATAAGTAAATTTATTTTATCCATTGAATACTATGAATTACATGAAACTATTTCAACTAAGCTTCGTTGCTGCCTTGTTGGCGGCTTGTTCACCTAAACTGTCTGAAAATCAGTATTCCCTGGAAGGCACAATTGACGGACGGGACGGACAGGAGATCTACTTGGTGTATGGTGATGCGAACGATGGCATGACGATCGACACGGCTGTCGTAACCAAAGGGAAATTTGAGTTCGGCGGTATGCTGGAAAAACCGATCCGGATGGCAACTCTCTGCATGGGAAACCTGCAGAACTGGGAGAATCCCGACCGTCTTACCCTCTACATTGAACCGAAACGCATGACGGTGGCAATCGATGCGGAAGGATTTCAAGCCGCCCGAGTAACCGGTTCCCATACACAAGCCGAAGCGGATACCCTGCAACAACAACAAGGCAAACTGCTTGAGCAACTGATGGCAATCAACAAACAAATTACCGCCGCCAAAGGAGATGAACGCGCAGCTCTTGAAGCCCAAGCCTTTCCCTTGCGGAACAGGTGCAAGGAGATAGAGATGGAGTTTATCAAGACCCATCCCGATTCATTCCTCGCTCCGATAAAATTGATATATCATACGGGGGATATGACTTACGAAGAAATCAAAGCTGTGTATGACCGTTTTTCCGATCGGGTGAAACGTTACGGTGATGTCAAAGCGATTGAAGAAGAATTGGCCGCACTGGAACGGGTACAGCCGGGAAAACCGGCTCCGGAAATCCGAAAGGAGGACGTCAACGGCAACGTAATCGCACTGTCCGATCTCAAAGGGAAATATGTGCTGCTGGACTTTTGGGCCTCTTGGTGCGCACCGTGCCGCAAGAGTTTCCCGCACGTGAAAGCGCTTTACGAAAAGTATCACGCCAAAGGGTTCGAAGTTTTTTGCGTGGCAGACAACGACAGTAACGAGGATGCCTGGCGGAAGGCCATCGAGGACGACGGTGTGGGCATGTTCTCCCACGTATTGCGCGGTTTGCGCTCATACAGGGATGAGAACGGCAAGCATCATTTCGATAAAACCAATGATGTCAGCGAACGTTATGCCATTCACTATCTGCCGACCAAATACCTCATCGATCCGCAAGGCAACATCGTGGGCAAATTCGATGATGCCGAATTAGACCAAAAACTGGAGGAGATTTTTTCCGTCCGGAAATAAGGTCAATACATCAATTTCTTTATGATTTTAGAGGGTGTGTCAAAATTTTCATTTTGACATGCCCCCTTTAGGTTTTTCAGTATAGGTGAGATGCAAGGCGATGATGGTGAGGACAATGGAGCATACCAGAGTATGTGACCGAATCCCGAGAGCAACGCAGCAGATTGCCTATTATGAAACACCGTCTTGTTTTATCCATTACTCTTTTTTCAGACCGGAAACCATCCGCACCTTCGCTCTTATTACTTAGGCCGGAAACCCTGTATAGCCTTGCCGGTGAGCCACACCCGGCAACATTCCGATCCGGAACTCTCCCGCGGCAAAAAGAAATCACACCTGTTTGCCCATTTCATAGGCTTCCTGCAACGCCGGTTTGCCCTCGATCTCACCGGTATGCCATACACCGCCGCAGAACACGGTTCCTTTGAGGACAGGATTCTCCAGACAATCCAGAAATCCCTGGAAACTGGTGACGATACGGCCCATGATTTCCGGATCGTCCTCCGCAGCCGTGGCCATGAAATAAAACTCCTTGTTCTTCATCTCCGTATACAGGCCGCAGCAACGGTCTATCAGGATCTTCATCTGGGCACTCATGGCATAGAAATACACCGGCGTTGCCATGACAATCACATCGGCAGCCAGCATTTTACGGATGATTCCGGCGGCATCATCCTCTTGCGGACAAGGTTTCTTATACAGGCTGCACACGCTGCACCCCGTACAGCAATGAATGGTCACATCGCCCAGAAAAATCTTCTCGGCATCATTCCCGCTCTCCGCCGCACCACGCAGGAATTCATCACAAAGCCGGTCGGAATTGCCGTGACGACGCGGACTGGAAGACAAAATCAAAACATTCTTTTTCTCTGACATCGTTATTCATTTTAAAGGTTCGCTTTCTGATCCGCAAAAATAACTGAAAAAAACTACCGCCGTGTAAATAAATTACGGATGTTATAACCCGGATTACAGCCTAAATGACCGAATGACATCAGCACCGGCATGAAAATTACCCGGAGTTACCTGCACCCCGGTATGGAGTAGCCCCGTACTCCACACCGGAGTTAAAAATTAAACACTAATCAACCGGCGTTCCCGTGGCGGCAACGCCCCGCGGGAAGGTCAATCGTAATTCAATGCCGCCCCGAGTGTCTTTCCTTGATAAGCCAGTCCGGCATTTCATATCGAATTCTGTTCACTTAGAATGCCATAATTCCTTCTCTACAGAAAATTTAACCTTTTCATCCTCTCATCAATCAAATAAAAGAAGTATATTTGCCTAATTATTAAACTCATAAGCAACATGACCATCATCGCCAATCCCATTTACGACGCTGTTTTCAAATTTTTGATGGAAGACAAGAAAGTCGCCAGGATATTTCTTTCCGCATTGCTCAAAAAAGAGATCATAGATCTTGAAATGCGCCGTCATGAATATACCTCCATGGAACATACACGCATATCACTCTTTCGCATAGACTTTTCGGCAAGGATTCGTGAGTATGACGGTTCTGAACATCTTGTCCTCATCGAACTGCAAAAGACCTGGCTCACCACTGAAACCTTGCGCTTCCGCCAGTACCTGGGCACACAGTATCTCGACAAGGAAAACATTGTGGAAGAAAAGAATGAACATGGACAAAGGCGTACGTATGGATTGCCCATCATCTCTATTTACATCCTGGGGCACCCCTTGGGCGACCTTACCGAGCCGGTGATTTACGTGCGCCGCCGCTACCTGGATTATGACGACAATCCTCTTCCTGCTCCGGACCCCTTCATCGAGAGTCTGACTCATGACAGCATCATCGTACA
>CAZMAE010000095.1:0-12913 GCA_964564205.1 uncultured Odoribacter sp.
GTGGCCAATATCATCGGGAATACGATGAAATATCATCCCCACGGGGATGCTTCTATCGGGGATGCTTTGGTGCAACTGGGACAAAAGGAGTTGCTGGTGGATTGTCAGGGAAACTGGGGCAATATTCTTACAGGCGATTCCGCGGCGGCGCCGCGTTATATCGAGGCTCGTCTGTCGAAATTTGCCTTGGACGTGGTGTTTAATCCGAAGACTACCAATTGGAAGTTGTCATACGATGGACGCAACAAAGAGCCGGTTACTCTGCCGGTAAAATTTCCCTTGCTGTTGGCACAGGGTGTGGAAGGCATTGCTGTCGGACTGGCGTCGAAAATATTGCCTCATAATTTCAATGAGTTGCTGGAGGCTTGTGTGGCCTATCTGAGGGGGGAGGAATTTGTATTGTATCCCGATTTCCCGACGGGAGGATCGATCGATGTGTCGAAGTATTGTGACGGAATGCGCGGTGGTTCGGTGAAGATACGGGCCAAGATTGAGAAGGAGAGTAACAATAAAATTTTGAAAATTACTGAAATACCTTTCGGACGAACCACGGCAAGTCTGATCGACAGCATTATCAAGGCAAACGACAAAGGAAAAATCAAAATCAAGAAAATCGATGATAATACGTCCCGGAATGTGGAAATTCTGATTCACCTGGCGCCGGGAGTATCCTCGGATAAGACAATCGATGCTTTGTATGCTTTTACGGATTGCGAATTGTCCGTATCTCCGAATTCCTGTGTGATAGAGGAGGAAAAGCCCCGATTTATGCCGGTTTCGGAAATTCTGAAGCAATCGGTCGATGATACGGTGAAATTGCTGAAGCAGGAATTGGAAATCCGCTTACACGAACTGCAGGAGGAATGGCACAGCGCTTCACTGGAGAGGATATTTATCGAGCAAAAGATATATAAAGACAAGGAATACGAAGAGAGCAAGTCGGGAGAAGAAGCTGTCCCCCATGTGAGAATGCGTTTGAAACCTTTTACAGGCAAATTTTTCAGGGAGATTACGGATGAAGATATTTTGCAGCTGTTTGAGATCCGGATGAAGCGGATTTTCCGCTTCGATTCGGAGGAAGCTGATCGGAAGATCGAAGGACTGGAAAAGGAAATTGTTTCGGTGAAGCATCATATCGAACATATTATTCCCTATGCGATTGCTTATTATGAGAGGATTAAGTCCAAATACGGCAAAGGAAGGGAAAGGAGAACGGAGATCCGTAATTTTGAAAATATCGAAGCATCCAAGGTTGTGATTGCCAACGAGAAATTATACATCAACCGCGAAGAGGGGTTTATCGGCACAGCCTTGAAAAAAGACGAATATATCTGCGATTGTTCGGACATGGACGATCTGGTTGTTTTTAAGAAAGACGGGACCTATTATGTGACGAAAGTGGCGGATAAGATCTTTGTAGGAAAGGATGTTTTATATGTCAATGTGTTTAAAAAGAACGATAAGCGTACCATTTACAATGTGGTTTACCGGGACGGGAAATATGGGACTGCTTATGTGAAGCGTTTCAATATCACGGGAGTTACACGGGATAAAGTGTATAATCTGACCAAGGGAACTTCCGGCTCCCGGATACTTTATTTCACTGCTAATCCCAATGGAGAAGCAGAGGTGATCAAAGTATGTCTCAAGCCGAAACCTGCATTGAAAAAACTGGTGTTTGAATATGATTTTGCGGATTTGGCCATCAAGGGACGCGATGCTCTGGGGAATACCCTGTCGAAGAATGATATTCACAAAATCAGTGTGGTGCAGAAGGGAGTATCTACTCTGGGCGGTTGTAAAATCTGGCTGGATGAAGATGTGTTAAGGCTGAACATTGACAACCGGGGAAAATATCTTGGAGAATTTCAGGGGGGAGACCGGATACTGATTGTAAAAAAGAACGGCACTTTTTATACCACTGATTTCGATCTCAACAATCATTATGAGGAAGGATATCTGGTATTTGAAAAGTTTGAACCGGAGAAAGTCTGGTCGGCCGTGTTCTTCGATGCAGATCAGGGGTATTATTACCTGAAGCGTTTCCGTTTTGAGGATTGTGCGAAACAGAATTCTGTGATCGGAGAGCACGAAGATTCCCGTTTGGTTTGTCTGAGCAGCGAGAAATATCCCCGTTTTGAAGTTTGTTTTGGCGGGAAATATGAGGCTCGTCCTTCCGAAGTGATCCTGGCGGAAGAATTTGTCGGTGAGAAATCGTTTAAGGCGAGGGGTAAACGGATCACGACTTTTGATGTGAAGGAAATTCGGGAAACCGATCCCCTGATTGCCGGAGAGGAGGACCCGGAGGATTTGGCCCGGGAGATAGAGTTTGAGATCACGAATCCCGAAGAATTGCGTTTGGATTTTGAAGAGGAGGATAAAGAATAAACACGGTATGAAATATTTTTTAGTCGGTTATATGGCTTGTGGGAAGACAAAACGGGGCAGGGAGATGGCTGCTGAACTTGGTATCCGGTTTATTGATCTGGATACCTATATTACGGAACGCGAACATCGTACGGTGTCCGCTATATTTGCCGAAGACGGCGAAGAACGTTTCCGGAAGCTGGAAAGCCGCTATCTGAAGGAAGTCTGTGAGTTGTATGAAAATTTTGTTCTTTCGACAGGTGGCGGAGCGCCCTGTTTTAACCACAATATGGAATATATGAATAGTCAGGGGCATACCGTTTTTCTGAATACGGATACGGATACCATTGTGGAGCGTTTGATTCGCGGAAAACATAGGCGGCCTGTTGTCAGTAAGCTGAAGGATGAGGAAATCCGGGATTTTGTCAGCCGTCATTTGCAGGAGCGTATGAAGTTTTATTTGCAGGCTAAGGAAGTGATCTTGAAGTAGTGGAGGCCGGAAAAGCACACAAGAGAAACGGGAAGCCAACGATTCCCGCTTTCGATGAGAGAGTCAAATGAAAGAAAATAGATTGAAGGATGAAAAAAAATTCAGTATTAATCTTTGTCATTATTTTTGTTATTATGATTGCTTGTAATTCTAATCCGAAGGATTCGGAACTTCAGACCCGGGATGCTCTGGAGAATATTTTTTCGCGCAAGAGCGTTCGGAAATTCATGGACAAGCCGGTGGAAGAGGAAAAAGTGCAGTTGCTTCTCAAGGCCGGTATGTCGGGACCCAGCGGTAAGGACCTCCGTCCCTGGGAGTTTATTGTGGTGGATAGCCGGACGGTGCTCGATTCCCTGGCTTCTGAACTGCCTTATGCCAAAATGTTGAAGGAGGCTCCGATGGCTATTATCGTTTGCGGAGACACCACGAAATCGTCCTATTGGTACCTGGATTGTTCCGCAGCTACTGAAAATATCCTGCTGGCGGCAGAGGCATTGGGACTAGGTGCAGTGTGGACAGCCACTTATCCTTATGAAGATCGCATGCAGACAGTAAAGAAGTATACCGGAATACCCGACCAGATTTCATCTCTTTGCGTTATTCCTGTCGGTTATCCGGCAGCGCCCCGAAGCCCGAAAGATAAATGGGATGCTTCCCGCATACACCGGAATCAGTGGTAATCCCAGAAAGCATTGACTCATAATCTTATGGGCCGGAGAAATGCAGCCAGAGGCCTGTGGGAAAAAAGCGGTGGAAAATGAGAGAGGGAGGATTGGGCATACCTCAGCGGAAGTGGGAGTTTTTCTAGGCTTTTGCTGCCGGGTGGCCCACCTTGATTTTCCTGAACGAATTGACCCGTATTCCGATGGTTGCAGCTAACTTTTTGATGACTATTCTGGACCGACGGCAATCGTATCTGTACGATGAGTTTATTCCTTATACCGGTCCGGAAGTGACTACCCGTCTGGTGCAATGGATGCTGAGAAAATTTGCGAATATTGCAGACGGAGCGACGTTTTGAACAATTGATTTTGATATGAAACGGAGTTTTGAGAACTTTTTCCGGATACTCTTTCCCTTTTTACTTATAATTGTTATTTTTGGAATTATTTAAGTCATGTAGTAGGAATAATTCAACATTAATATAGACTTATGGAACAAGAAGAACAAAAGTTAAATTCATTGCCCGATAATGCCTATCGGGAATTAAAGCCCGGCGAGGAGTATAAGCCGATTATGCCGGCCAAGGCACATCCCCGGGAAGTGACCACTTATTCGGTGGTATTCGGTATCGTGATGGCCATAATTTTCTCGGCAGCTGCGGCTTATCTGGGATTGAAGGTAGGACAGGTTTTCGAAGCCGCTATTCCGATAGCCATTATTGCCGTAGGCTGCGGAAATCTGATGAAGAAAAACAATATGCTGGGGCAGAATGTGATTATTCAGTCGATCGGTGCCAGTTCGGGTGTTATTGTGGCAGGAGCCATTTTTACTTTGCCTGCGTTGTATATTCTGGGATTGGATGTGCAATTTTATCAGATTTTTCTTTCGTCTCTTTTAGGTGGTTTGTTGGGTATCCTGATGTTGATTCCTTTCCGGAAATATTTTGTCAAGGACATGCACGGGAAATATCCCTTTCCGGAAGCGACGGCAACCACCGAGGTGCTGGTGTCGGGCGAGAAAAAGGGAAATCAGGCCAAGTTGCTTGCCGTGAGCGGGCTGATCGGCGGATTGTATGATTTTATTATCAGCACTTTTGGTTGGTGGACGGAGAATGTCTCCACGAGGATTGTCGGATGGGGTGAGATGCTGGCCGAAAAGACAAAACTGGTATTTAAGGTGAATACGGGTGCTGCCGTACTTGGATTGGGATATATCGTAGGTTTGAAATATGCCGCTATCATTTGTGCGGGTTCATTTACGGTGTGGTTTGTCCTGATTCCGTTTTTGAGCTATTTTGCCGACGGACAGACGGTGGCTGTCGGCGAAGGGGTGACAGCGTTATTGCGCGACATGTCTCCGGAGCAAATCTTTACGCATTATGCCCGGCATATCGGTATCGGCGGCATAGCAATGGCCGGCATCATAGGCATCATCAAGTCGTCGGGTATTATCAGGCAGGCATTGGGATTGGCGGTGAAGGAACTGGGAGGTAAAAAAAGTGCGGAAGAGGTGACCGAACGTACTCAGCGTGATCTTTCGATGAAGTTTATCGTGACAGGTTTGCTGGCTACGCTGATCACAACCTTCGTTTTCTTCCAGTTTGGAGTATTGAATAATATCTTCCAGACGGTGGTGGCTATTCTGATCGTATTTATCATATCTTTCCTTTTCACTACGGTTGCCGCCAATGCAATTGCGATTGTGGGGACGAATCCGGTGTCGGGGATGACATTGATGACTTTGATTCTGGCATCCCTGGTTCTGGTCAGTGCAGGATTGAGCGGGACGGGCGGCATGATGGCTGCAATGGTGATCGGAGGAGTGGTTTGTACAGCCTTGTCTATGGCCGGCGGTTTCATTACCGATTTGAAGGTCGGTTATTGGATCGGGACTACTCCGGTCCGGCAGGAGCGCTGGAAATTTCTGGGTACAGTGGTGTCGGCGGCAACGGTGGCCGGGGTGATGATGATTCTGAACCAGACGTACGGTTTTGTGGGGGAAAATGCGCTGGTGGCGCCTCAGGCCAATGCGATGGCTGCTGTGATCAAACCGTTGATGGAGGGAGGAGCTACTCCGTGGATGCTTTATTTTGCCGGAGCCGCTTTGGCGTTGATATTGACGATGATCGGTGTACCGGCTCTGGCGTTCGCTTTAGGAATGTTTATTCCGTTGGATCTGAATACACCTTTGTTGATCGGAGGCTTGGTGAGCTGGTATGTTTCCACACGCAGTAAAGACGAGAAGGTGAATAAGATGCGTCGTGAACGCGGAACATTGATCGCTTCCGGATTTATTGCCGGAGGGGCTTTGATGGGCGTGGTCAGTGCCGTGCTGAAATATGCCGGGGCGGATTGGTATGCTTCCTGGAGTGGGGCCGAATGGCTGGCTGTCGTGATGTACGTGGCCATCATCGGTTATTTTATCTGGGATTCAATGGGAGCGAAGGAAGAGTAGTTTAAAGATTATAATAAATCAGAGATTTGTTCAACTGAAAAAATACAACAAAAATGGAATTGAAGGAGCGGTTTTTGAAATATGTCGGTTTTGACACGCAGAGCGATCCGGAAAGCGAGACTTTCCCTTCTACTGCGAAGCAGTTGATTTTGCTGAATCATCTGGCGGAAGAGATGAGCGACCTGGGATTGCAGGAGGTTGAAGTGGATGCCAACGGTTATGCTATGGGAACTATTCCGGCAAGTCCGGGATATGAGTCGCGGCCGGTGATCGGGTTTATCTCGCATGTGGATACCAGTCCGGATATGAGCGGGGCTCATGTGAAACCACAGATTATAGAAAATTATGACGGAGGCGATATCCGCCTGAACGACCGGTTGACCATGAGAGTGGCTGATTTCCCGGAGTTGAGTTTTTATAAAGGTCATACGCTGATTACCACGGACGGTACCACCCTGCTGGGAGCGGACGATAAGGCGGGAGTGGCCGAAATCATGACGGCTGTCGAATATGTAATGCAGCACCCTGAAATGAAACATGGAAAGATACGGATAGGTTTCACTCCCGATGAGGAAATCGGCAAAGGGGTGGACTATTTTGATGTGAAACATTTCGGGGCGCAGTTTGCCTATACGGTGGACGGCGGTTTTGAAGGCGAGCTGGAGTATGAGAATTTTAATGCCGCTAGTGCAAAGATAGAGGTATTGGGCCGCAATATTCATCCGGGCTATGCCAAAGATAAAATGATTAACGCTTTACAGGTGGTCAACGAGCTGAACAATTTGTTGCCTCCCTGTCAGCGACCGGAGCATACGGAAGGATATGAAGGGTTTTATCACCTGGTTTCTGTAAAGGGAGAGGTGGAAGCCGCTTCGTGCGAGTATATTATCCGTGATCATTCGAAGGTGAAGTTCGAGGAGAAAAAACGCTTTTTGCAGGCTGCTGTTGCTCTGCTGACGGAAAAATACGGTGATGGGGTGATCCGGTTGACCCTGAAAGATCAGTATTACAATATGCGTGAGATGGTGGAACCTTATCCCGAATTGGTGGACAAAGCCTTTAAAGCTATGGAAAAGGCCGGGGTTGTCCCGATTGTCCGTCCTATACGCGGGGGTACGGACGGTGCCCGTTTGTCCTATATGGGACTGCCTTGTCCCAACCTCTTTACGGGTGGGATGAATTTCCACGGTAAATACGAATATTGTTCGTTGAATACAATGGGAAAGGCGGTGCAGACCCTTTTGAACCTCATCAGTCTGTGGAGTAAGTAATCACTTGTATTTCCATATGGTATGGCCGGAGCGATGTCTGTTGCTCCGGCTAATTTTTCAAAAATATCTCTGATAAAGAATATAAAATAGTGAAAGATAAAATGCAAAATATATTCAATTATCAAACTAATTTTGCCTATCCTCTTTTCGTCCAAATAAAAAATGGGAAATATATAAGATATCAAGAAGTAACTTTTCAAGACTATTCAAAAATTTCTAATCTTTTCAAATAATGAGCTATGAGAAATAATTGGTATATATATTGCATATTTATCTGGATGCTCAGTAGTTGTCATACTAAAGAGACAGCACATTCGGATTTACCTAATCTGAAAATAGATTTGGATAACTTACCCTCAATAACTTTCCAAGATTTATTTTCTGAGGTAGAATTAACACCTTTGGAAACAACCGATAGTATACTGTTAGGAATCATTTATCCTTTTTTTACAGAATCCCATTATTTCATGCGGGATAATACCCAACAACAACTAGTTGCCTTTGATACTAATGGTTTTTTTTTATTTAAAATAGCTAATCAAGGAAAAGGACCAGAACAATATAATGACATGAGTGAAGTGGTTTATAACCCTTTCTCCAATGAACTTATTATTGTAGAACTACCTCATATAATCCATAAGTACGATGCGATGGGACATTTTATTGAAAAGAAAAAGACTGATTTTTCTCATATTAAAAATATTATCCCATTAAATCGCGATACGTTATTGATCAGCAACGGCTATAACTTTACAGAACAAGATATCTATTCTTATAACAAAAATAGAATCCTAAAACATCTGGACGATTCTACTTATTATACCGGTATCAGAAATTTTTATAATTACAACCAAAACCTCTTTCATTTCAAATGGTATAATAATATTATTTATAAAGTCAATGAACAAGGTATTAAACCCTATTATTTCCTTGATTTTGGAAAATATAATTATACAGACAATGGTTCTGTTGACATTTTTAAACAATTATATGAATATAGGCATAATGAAGAGAAATCAACAGAAATCCTTATCCAAAATTTTTCTTTTATGATTACTAGTATCCAAGAAAATAGTAAATATATTTTCTTGAACATAAAAAACATACGTATGGATTTTAAACCATTATATATTGTATATCACAAAGAAAAAGAAAAGGCATTTCTATTTGATCCTTCTAAAGAAGACATAGTATGGGATAATTGGAATGATCAACTATTTGAAGACTACTACATTACACATATCGATGCTTTCCAAAAAGAATGTATCAACTATGATCTATTATCTCCTAAAAATCAATCAATATACCAAAGTATAAAAGAAAATGACAATCCTATTATAATTAAATACAAATTCAAATAATATAATAATGAATATATAGGTTCAACAAAACAAATAGCGACTGCAACTATTAGGCTCATAGTGACAGTCGCTATTCTTGTATAGAAAGGTTTAACGCCGGTAGTTTATCGAATGCTTACGACTAAGTTAAGAATGAGGGCTAAAAATAACACAATATTTTAAACAGTGTCGTGATTTCTATGCAATTGTTCCCGTGTTTAACTCGTTTTTGAGGAACGAATAGACATATTGTACACTTTGGAAATACAATCCTGTATTCGGATCGCTTAACTTGGCGTATGTTTCAGAATTATACAATGTATCAAGGGATTCAGCGATGTTCATGCCGAAATCCTTTGCCAGCAATTCTGCCAAATCGGTTGCTATTGCCTCCTTCATATAATTAAAATCGCTGTCCTTCATAGTTTTGTAAGATATTTAACAGCGTTCTCTGTTCCAAAGAAATACTGAAAGGTAATTCCTTTCATATATTTCAGCCTATTCAAAAACTCGGCTTTGTTAATGCTGCCGTCTTTGAGTTTGCGAATTTGCAGACCTATTTTATCATTGGCAATCGGACCATAAACAATATCATACTGTTCAACATCGCTTCCCTCACGATTGGCAAACACAAAATCAGCCCACTCCTCCGAATAATTATCAAATATTTTGATATGTAGTGCAGAGTCTTGCATTACTGTATCATCAAACTCAAACTTGGTTATAACCGGCTCTCCTCCTAATAGCAATGATTTGAATGTTGCCATTTCCATTGCTTGCATCTCACTTTCGGACAAATAGAACCCTTTGCCAAAGTCCTTGTTAGGTTTTGATTTGTCGAGGTCTATATGCTCGATAATCATATTTGAGCCGTGATAAAGTATCATAACTTACCTCCTCCTCTTCGACAATAAAGTGCTATACTTTCTACCGCCTCATTAAAGTCGAGCGTATGAATTATGCCATAATTCTGCTCTATGAAGGCAATACCTTTGTGGATGCGAATATAATGGTAAGCCTGCTTGTCAGACAGACCAAACTTCTTGGCAAACTCATTTACCAAAGCGATGGTGTATTCGATTATGTCGCGGGTATTGTATCTCATAACATTATGTTTGCTATTATTACAAAGATAGTACATTTTCTTGAATATAAGTAATTCGCCATGAAAATCCGCATATGCTTGACAAAGGGCATTCTTATATAGACGTATTTCTTCTGGAAAAATTCTGTGTTTTTATCGTATATTGATAGTTTTATTTCATCTCTAAATTAAAAACGCAGAATCCGGCAACTAGTACAGACTGCAACATATAGGTTCAACAAAACAAATAGCGACTGCAACTATTAGGCTCATAGTGACAGTCGCTATTCTTGTATAGAAAGGTTTAACGCCGGTAGTTTATCGAATGCTTACGCTAATTTTTGAGCTACTGTTTCCGGATATTCCTGCAAAGAAGGGCGGTGGGGCTTCGGAATAAACTTCAGACGATTGTACGGGTATAAAAAAACGGGGGAGTCTGAACTCCCCCGGTATTAGAGGTACTACGGATATTATCCTAAAAATGAAAGCAGTATGCCTGCTGCGACCGCTGAGCCGATCACGCCTGCTACATTGGGTCCCATAGCATGCATCAGCAAGAAATTGCCGGGATTGGCTTTTTGTCCGACGGTTTGGGAAACCCGGGCAGCCATAGGCACTGCGGAAACTCCGGCCGAACCGATCAGCGGATTGATCTTGTTCTTGGTGAAGAGATTCAGGAATTTAGCCAACAGTACACCACCGGCCGAACCGACTGCGAAGGCCAATACTCCGATAGTCAGGATGCCCAGTGTTTGCCAGTTTAGGAAGGCTGCTGCTGTGGTGGTGGCTCCGACGGAGATTCCCAGGAATATGGTGGTGATGTTCATCAGTTCGTTCTGCACCGTCTTGCTCAACCGTTCGACAACGCCGCATTCGCGCATCAGGTTGCCGAGCATCAGACACCCGATCAGGGGAGCTGCCGAGGGCAATAATAAAGATACGAATACGGTGACGATCACCGGGAAAATGATCTTTTCCGTTTTGGACACTTTGCGTAATTGTTTCATGACAATCTCGCGTTCTTTTTTAGTGGTCAGCCACTTCATGATGGGAGGCTGGATAACGGGAACCAGTGCCATGTAGGAATAGGCAGCTACGGCAATAGGTCCGAGTAGGCCCGGCGCCAGTTTGGACGTCAGATAGATGGCTGTGGGACCGTCAGCACCGCCGATGATAGCGATGGAACCGGCTTCCGGGTAACTGAACCGGAGGCCCAGAGCACCGAGGAAAGTGACAAAAATGCCCAGCTGTGCGGCAGCTCCCAACAGAAAACTTTTGGGGTTGGCCAACAGCGGGCCGAAATCGGTCATTGCTCCCACTCCGATAAAAATGATGCAAGGATAAAGTCCCAGTTTTACTCCGAGATAGAGGTAGTCCAGTAATCCGACATTATTGGCATTGGCAAAATCGGACCAATGAACATGTCCGCCTTCGAATAATTCCGGATGATAGAGCCCTGCTCCCGGCAGGTTGGTCAACAGCATACCGAAGGCTATGGGCAATAGTAACAGAGGCTCGAATTTTTTTACGATAGCCAGGTAAAATAGAATACAAGACACACCGATCATTATCAGACATGACCAGTTCCCATCGATGAGATGGGCGAAGCCAGTGTCATTTAAGAACTTGTGGATGCTTTCTCCCAGACCGGCCTCTTGTGCACTGGCTGCATAAGGAGCGATGAAAAGTCCCAGAAAAGCGACAAGTTTAAAAATATAGTTTTTAATTCGTTTCATTATTAACAGTTTTGCGATGAGTTATTGCAGATCAATCAGCTTATCGTCCTGTGAAACCGTCTGACCGGCAGACACATGGATGGCTTTCACCTGTCCGTCTCTATTGGCCATGATATTGTTTTCCATTTTCATGGCTTCCATTACGATAAGAGTGTCCCCACGTTTAACGTTGTCACCCACTTTGACGTTAATGGTCGTGATGGTTCCCGGGAGGGGAGCTTTCACGCTGTTTGCGGATGAAGAGGCTGCAGGAGGCGTTACATGAACCTGAGGGGTACCCGGCGTCGTGGCCTTGCGGATAACGGGAGGAGTTACCGTGTTTTTAGCTTCATAAAGCACATCGTAAGCTATTCCGTTAACTTCTACATTTGCTTTGTTATGGTCTGTTACATTCACCGAGACGTCGTAGTCATGTCCGTCAATTGTGATTTTAAATTTATTCATAGAATTAATGTTTACTTAATGGTAGAGTTTCTCATGCTGTAAATTTTGGAACTCCATGGAGAGTACCTTCTTTCGACTTCTTCGATGGTGATTACATGGGGTTCTTCGTCGTGGGCGTCAAAATACAGGTGCATTGCCATCGCTATCGCGGCCTGTTCGTGAGGGGTGGGGTGAGTGTCTGTGGTGTTTTCCACAGCAGTGCTGATCTGCGTGCTCTGGCCGTTTCCCTTCACCGCATTGATAATTTTCGTTTGCAGGCCGATGATCCAGATCAAAAAGATCAGTAGCAGGAATACTGTTCCGATTCCCATACCTGTAACTAAGAGCGCAAAGCCCCAGTCAATAGCTAACATGGTCATACATTTAAATTATAAAGGTATATTAGAATGTTTTTTCATCGGGTTGGTAACGCGTTTCGTCTGTAGAGACTGGAAAGCGCGGATTACACGGAACCGGGTGTTGCGGGGTTCAATCACATCGTCGATATAGCCGTAAGAGGCTGCCTTGTACGGATTGGCAAAAGCCGTATTGTATTCTGTTTCTTTATCCGCAATGAATTTCGCCTTTTCTTCCGGATCGGTGATGGCTGCTACTTCCTTGCCGCAGAGTACTTCAATGGCGCCTTTGGCTCCCATTACGGCGATCTGAGCCGTAGGCCATGCATAGTTGAAGTCGCCGCGGAGTTGCTTACAGGACATCACATCGTGAGCACCGCCATAGGATTTGCGCAAGGTAACGGTCACCTTAGGCACGGTGGCTTCGCCGTAGGCAAACATCAGTTTGGCACCGTGGGTGATGATACCGCCGTATTCTTGTACGCGTCCCGGCAGGAAACCCGGTACGTCTACCAGCGTCAGGATGGGGATGTTGAAGCAGTCGCAGAAACGTACGAAGCGTGCTGCCTTGCGTGAAGATTCGATATCGAGAACTCCGGCGTAGAAGCTGGGTTGGTTGGCGATAACCCCGATGGAACGTCCACCCATGCGGCAGAAACCGACGATGATGTTGCGGGCATAGCGCTTGTGGACTTCCAGAAATTTACCGTTGTCTACGATGGCCTCGAT
>CAZMAE010000096.1:0-11502 GCA_964564205.1 uncultured Odoribacter sp.
ATTCTGATTTACGGATTGGAAACAGGTTTTTTCCGGTTTGCCAACGACCCGGCACAAGGCAATCCCCGGACGGTATATTCCACTTGCCTTGTTTCGCTGAGCATCACCTCCAGCCTGTTTATCCTGGCGGTCCTGTTGTTCCTCCGGCCCGTCAGCCGAGCCCTGGAACTGGGGGACCATCCGGAATACATCGCCATGACCGCCATCATCATCGCGATGGATGCTTTCAGTTCCCTCCCCTTTGCCTATCTGCGCTATGAAAAACGACCGGTCCGCTTCGCCCTGTTGAAACTACTTTTCATCGGCCTGAATATTACTTTCAATCTGTTCTTTTTGGTGATATGCCCCTGGCTCCACCGAACTGTTCCCGCATGGATCGACTGGTTCTACAATCCGGGGTACGGAGTAGGCTATATCCTGGTTTCGAATGTCATCGGCACGTTTATCGTACTCCTGGCACTATCCCCCGAAATTATCCGCATACGCTGGTGTTTCCGGCCGGAATTGCTGAAACGGATATTACGGTATTCCTTTCCGATACTCATCCTGGGTGTTGCCGGCATCATGAATCAAACCCTCGATAAAATCATTTATCCCTTGCTGATCCCTGATCCCGCGATAGCCAAAGAACAACTCGGAATCTATGGGGCAAATTACAAAATTGCAATTATCATGGTCATGTTTACCCAGGCTTTCCGCTACGCCTACGAGCCTTTTATCTTTGCACAACACAAAGGCTCCTCCCAAAAACAAGCCTATGCCGAAGCCATGAAATATTTCATCATCTTCGGATTATTCATTTTCCTGGGAGTGATGTTCTACCTCGATCTCCTCCGCTATTTTATCAAACCGGTCTATTTCCCCGGCCTAAAAGTCGTACCCGTCATCATGCTGGCAGAACTCTTCTTCGGCATCTTTTTCAATCTCTCGCTGTGGTACAAACTGACCGACCGCACGCAATGGGGAGCTTATTTTTCGGTTTTCGGCCTGATCATTACCCTAACGGTCAATATCGTTTTCGTCCCCTATCTCTATCATAACACCACCACGGCCCCCTATATGGCCTGTGCATGGGCTGCCTTTATCTGCTATTTTGCCATGATGGTGGCGTCCTGGTTCATCGGACAGCATTACTATCCCATCAAGTACGACCTGAAAAAAATAGGGATTTATTTCCTGCTCGCCTTGGGATTATACGTCACCGCAATGGCGTTCCCCTTCGAAAACCTGTTGCTGCGTCTCGGTTTCCGCACCCTTTTACTGCTTATCTATGCAGTCTTCCTGCTAAAAACCGATCTGCCCCTGCACAAAATTCCCGGACTCAACCACTATTTCAAACCCCGTTCCTGATTTCCAATCTATCATCGTCAATCTAGAAAAATCAAGGTATGCTTCCCCATCTGTTCCTCCACTTTGCCGAAGAAGAAGCCCAACGTTTCCACGATTGGTTGTTCACCCGCCCCGGAACGCCCGAAATCGAATTGATCCGGCAACGATAAAAAGGCAGACACCGGGGAGTGTTCCCGCTTCAGTTCCCGGAATTTACTTCTCCGGGATCCATTTCCTTTCTTCCAGACCGGAATCATGAGCCAGTTTCCGGGACAGGATAAAAAGATAATCCGATAAACGATTGACATACTTCAGGACCAGGGCATCCACCTCCGCCTCACCGCCTAAATCCAGAATACGCCGCTCTGCCCTCCGGCAAACGGTACGGGCAAGATGACAAAACGACACCACCTCATTGCCCCCGGGCAATACAAAATGGGTCATCGGAGGGACTTCTCCGTCCATCCGGTCAATGGCCTCTTCCAGACGCTCAATATCCGCCTCCTTCACCCCTAACTTCATTTTGAACCGGGTATTTTCCGGATCGGTGGCCAAATTCCCGCCCACATCGAACAAACGGGACTGTATTTCAACCAGTTCATCCTCCACCTGCCGGTCCGTCGGAAAGGAACGGATCATTCCCAGCAAGCTGTTCAATTCATCGATAGTTCCATAGGCCTCCAGACGAGCGCTATTTTTAGCCACCCGTTTCCCTCCGATCAGGGAGGTCATTCCCTCATCTCCTGTTTTGGTGTATATCTTCATGCCATTCAAATTTAAAAGCCGACCTCTTTTCCTCCGACATCATATCGTCAAACTGTATTTTCCCCGCTGTATCCGGTTGTCGAACAGCAACAGCCCATACCACATCATATCCACCGACACCGTTGCCTTATCCCGGTAGCACCGCCAAATCCGGCGATTCAGCGTATTCTTGCAGATATCTGCGATCACGATGTATTTACGGACCGTTTCAGGGAAAGTTGAAAAAATACATTCACCGGTCAGATAAACCTCCAATCCCCGGCCCAGATAAATGAAATCCGATTGCTCCAGACACTCGGGCCGATTACAGGCAATCGATGCGTTGCCGTATACCTCCGGCAAATACCCGGTCAACAATTCCGCATCGTACCCGATACAAGCCACTTTTTCCACCTTGAAATGACGGATCAGACGGGATAACAACCGGAATATTTTCCGCTCCCGCCGGGATAAAGAATTCGCTTCTTCCAAGGCCTGGGGATAAGTAAACTGCTTTTCCTTGTCCCGGATGACGTTCAATATCAGATTGAACATAAAAGGCGAATGTACCCCATAGCCCCTTTTATGGCGGAAACGTACAGCGTGTTTGATCCGTTCTTTCAGATAACCCATCGGGCAGGATTTTTATTCGTTTCAGATCGCAAAGATAGCGTTTTCAACTGATTTTCCACTTGTTTTACTCTGTTGTTTGCACTTCCGCAACAAACGACACCCCCCTAAAAAACTCCGGTTTTTCCGATTCGCATGATAAATTTGGCCGGTCCCGCCCCAAATTATCACATTTTCATTTTCACCCCCCTGAAAAACATTGTACCTTTGAAACAGCAAATCGCTCACAATAAATGTTAAACCCGATTCCGAATTACTGTAAAACATGGAACTCTCCGGACTGAACATAAAATTCCTTCCCGGCGTAGGCGACAAAAAAGCGGCCGTCTTAAGGGATGAACTGGATATACAGAGCTACGAAGACATGCTCTATTATGTTCCCTATAAATACATCGATCGTTCCAAAATCTACCGCATAGCAGAACTGAACAGCCGTCTGCCATACATCCAGATCAAAGCTAAAATCCGGGATCTGAAAAGCACCGGCACAGGGAAAGCCCTGCGCATGACCGCCACCGCCTATGATGAAACAGGAACCCTTGAATTGGTCTGGTTCAAGGGCTTCAAATACCTGGCCAACCAAATCGATCCCGCCAAGGAATACCTGATCTTCGGCCAACCTTCCGAATTCAACAGGAAAATCAATATCGTACACCCGGAAATCGATCGTTTCGATAGCGCCTCATCTCTGCTGACAGGTTTTCAGGCTGTATATCCTGCCAGCGAAAAACTGAAAAAAGCTTTTCTCAATTCCAAAGCCATCGGAAAAATCCAGGCCTCTATCTTCAAGACCATACCGGAAAAAATATCGGAGACCTTGCCGGCTTGGTTTATTCAACGCCACAAACTCATGTTCCTGCACGACGCACTTCATAATGTGCACTTCCCGGCCTCCCCCGAGGAACTGCAGAAAGCTGTTTTCCGGCTAAAATTCGAAGAGTTGTTTTACATACAGCTGAACATCCTGAAATTAAAATACAAAAGAAAAAGTTATTTCAAAGGGCATGTTTTTCAAACCATAGGAGATTATTTCAACAACTTTTACAGCCATTGCCTGCCTTTTGAACTGACCGGAGCACAGAAAAGGGTGATCCGGGAAATCCGGCGAGACTGCGGCAGCGGAAAGCAAATGAACCGGCTGCTACAGGGAGACGTCGGCAGCGGAAAGACCCTGGTCGCACTGATGTGTATGCTGATGGCCCTCGACAATTGCTATCGGACCTGTCTGATGGCTCCTACCGAAATTCTGGCCACCCAACACTACGAAACCATCCACGACATGCTGAAAGAAACAGGCATCACCGTCGCCTTGCTGACCGGATCCACCCGTAAAAAAGAAAGAGAAGAGATCCACCGGGGCTTGCAGGACGGATCGCTGCAAATCCTTATCGGCACCCACGCCCTGTTGGAAGATGCCGTCGCATTCCGGAATATCGGTCTGGTTGTCATCGATGAGCAACACCGCTTCGGAGTGGCACAAAGAGCCCGCTTATGGCAAAAAAACACCATTCCCCCTCATGTTCTGGTCATGACGGCGACCCCTATACCACGCACCCTCGCAATGACTCTCTACGGCGATCTCGATGTCTCCGTCATCGACGAACTTCCGCCCGGACGTAAACCGGTTACCACCCTTCATGCCTTCGATAAAAAAAGGACGGAAGTATTCCGGTTTATCGAAAAAGAATTGGAAAAAGGCCGACAGGCCTATGTCGTTTATCCCCTGATTTCAGAATCGGAAAAATTCGATTACCGGGATCTGGAAGCCGGATTTGAGCAACTGAACGACTATTTCCTGCCCAGAGGCTTTAAAGTGGGCATGGTTCACGGAAAACTCAAACCGGCAGAAAAGGAACAGGAAATGCGGAGGTTCATCACCGCCGAGACCAAAATCCTGGTATCGACCACCGTCATCGAAGTGGGAGTCAATGTTCCCAATGCCTCCGTCATGGTCATCGAAAGCGCCGAACGTTTCGGTCTCTCCCAGCTCCATCAGCTTCGCGGGCGCGTCGGCAGAGGGGCCGACCAATCGTATTGCATTCTGATGACTTCTTTCAAGCTGTCCAACGAATCGCGGAAACGTATCGAAACCATGACCGCCACCAACGACGGTTTCGAAATCGCAGAAGCCGACCTGAAACTCAGGGGGCCCGGCGATATCGAAGGCACCCAGCAAAGCGGACTGACCTGTAGCCTGAAAGTGGCCAACCTCGGGAAAGACGCCCTCATTCTCAACGAAGCTTCCCGCATTGCAGACGATATACTTGCAGATGATCCGGACCTTGAAAAAGAGGAGAATCTACTTTTTGCCAAACAAATCAAACGCCTCTTTAAAACCCGAATCACCTGGCGCTATATCAGCTGATCTTTTCTTCCGGGCACCCGGAGAGATCTCCGGGTGTACACCCGTCTTGCCGGACACCTCAGCGATTCCACTCCGGAGCTTCCTGTCCCAACAAGTGGCGGACAAAAAAATCCCGGCGCTTTCTTTCTCCATAGGTTCCCCCCATGGTATGCCGCAGATTCGGCAACATCACGAACTCAAATTCTTTCCCGGCCTTCATCAGCGCATTCACCACCTGAAGGGTAGTCGAAGGATCCACATTGTCATCGAGTTCTCCCAGAATAAGCATCAGCCGTCCTTGCAGTCTCCAGGCATTGACGACATTGGAGGACTCTTCATAGTGTTTGTCCACCGGATAGCCCATCCACTGTTCATTCCACCAGATTTTATCCATGCGATTATCATGACAGCCACAGGCAGCCACTCCGACCTTGTAGAATTCCGGATGGAAAAGCAATGCTCCCATTGCATTCTGGCCTCCGGCAGAACTACCGTATATTCCCACCCGTTCCAGATCCATCTCCGGATATCGGGCGGCCGCAGCCTTCATCCAGGCGATCCGATCGGGGAAACCCGCATCCTTCAGGTTTTTCCAACATACATCATGGAACTTCTTAGAACGGTTAGCAGTACCCATTCCATCGATCTGCACCACGATAAAGCCCAGCTCGGCCAAGCCGTTATCCACCCAGCTGCCGGGGAAAAAGCTCTTCGGCACAAACGAATCGTGCGGTCCGGCATAAATGTACTCTATCACCGGGTATTTCTTCGTCGGATCGAAATCCGTAGGCCTCACGATCACTCCCCAGATATCGGTTTGCCCGTCACGCCCCTTGGCACAAAACACTTCCGGCATCCGCCAGCCATCCGCCAGCATCCGGCTGATGTCCGCCTTCTCTAAAGTCAATACAACCGCACCATCTCCGGCTTTCCGCAAAACAGTAACCGGAGGACAATCCATCCGCGACCACCGGTCGGTGAAATATTGAAAATCGGAAGAAAAGACCACCTCATGATTGCCATTTTCCGGCGTCAGGCAATCCAAAATACCGGTATCGATCTGTAAGCGGTACACTTTTTCCAGGTAAGGATCCTCACCCGGGTCTTTTCCACATCCGATCAGATAAACCACTCTCTCTTTTTCATCCACATGAATCACCCTTTTGACGATCCATTCCCCCCGGGTCAATTGCCGTTTCAAGTTACCCGTTTCCGCATCGAAAAGATAAAGATGCCGCCAGCCATCCCTTTCCGAAATCCACAACAACTCGTTTGCCTTCTCCAGATCATAACGGTACAGTTGGTTGTAATAAATGAAAGTAGGCATTTTCTCAGCGACCAAAACCCTTGCTTCGGTCTGTTCTCCGTCTACCCTGTAAATGATATATTCCTGATGCCCTCTTTTGTTGTAATCGAAAGTAAAATAACGGCTATCCGAATGCCAACGGATGTTTTCCAAACTGAACTGCAATTCCGGATCCGGAAAAACAACCGGAATTTGTTTGCCCTCATCCACCACAAAAAGAACCGGTCTTTTGACTGGCAGCGCATCGCCAGGCTTTACATAATCCCGGACTTCCATAACGGGCTGCAAACCACTCAAAGGAGAGGAAACAACAGTGGTCAGCTGCCGAACCCAGGCAGGACGGTATTTGCAGCAAACCAACTTCCGGGAATCGGGCGACCAGAAAATCCGTGACGAATAATATTCACCCGCTGAACCATCCTGGCTCAGGGATTTCACTTCTCCTGTAGTCAAATCTTTGACCCAAAGATTTCCTTCACGAATAAAAGCCTCCTTTTTCCCATCCGGAGAACGGGTCGCTCCCGTCCAATTCTCCCGGTCAACCGTGCTCCAATGTTGTTGGCGTCCCTGCGGCTTCACCGGCTCACGACCGACTATTTTCTTTTTACGCAGGTCAAAAGTATAGAGCTGTCCTTCCGCCTGAAAAGTCATCAGCCTGGAATCGTCCGGGAAAGCAATCTCCCCGAAAGGCAAATGCAAGGCATCCACAGTCCGGCCCCATTCCTCTTCCAAAGCCCTAGCCAAAGCCTTCTGGTCGAAAGCCGGCTCTCGCCTGCCCTTCTCTGCATCCACCAGCATAAACTTCACCCCTTCGGGAGTCTTTACCGAATACCAGAAACAATGGCTATCTCCTATCCATCGGGGATTTACCCTTCCGTAAAAATAACACTCCTCGTACTTTTTCCGGTAGTCGTCCGCACGCTTGTACTTTTCCTTCAAATCTTCTGCCTGCAAACGACAGACACACACAATGCAACAAATTAAAAAAATCCACTTCATATAATTACATTTTTAACGGTCATACAACACCTTCAGTCCATAATCCTTTTCTGAAAATATTCTCCGCACCTCAGATGTTATATGGCCAATATTTACGATCTATGATTTTTTATTCTATTCCTTTTCATACCGGTCCATACCGGAACACAAAATGCTTCCGGGCATGCAGGTTCCGTCATTTCCACGAAAACCCCTACAACCGATCCCCAAAGCGATACAACTAAAAACTCCGATTTTACAAGCCGGGAAATCATCCGGCATCAAACGAAAAAGCAAAAATCAACAAATCCAACATTCGAAAAGTCCTTTATAGGAATGCTTTTGTAATAAACAACAACTGCTGCACATAATGATCCGATTTTTGACCGGGCAAAATTAGTATTTTTTACGACCGGGCCAAAATTCCACATCATTTTTAATCAGCGAACAACGACATTTTCCCCTCCGGAAAATATTCCCTCCTATGAAAAACAGAAAACGCAAAGCAGAATATTTTTGTACATTTGCAAAATTATTGAACAATAACAACAAATCTTAAAACACAGAAAAATGACAGCAAATTGGTTTGAAGCAAAGGTGAAATATAAAAAAGTCAACGAAGACGGACGGGAAAAAAAAGTTAACGAAGCCTATCTGCTCGATGCCATGTCGTATACGGAAGCCGAAAACAGAATCATACACGAAATGGAATCGGTCATTAGCGGCGACTATTACATCAGCAGCCTGAAAAAATCGAATATTACGGAACTGGTACCTTCGGAGGATGAAAATGACGACCGTTGGTATAAAGCCAAAGTCAATATCATCGATGCCGATGAAATCAGTGGGAAGGAAAAATCTACAGGTCAATACTACCTTGTGGCAGCTTCCGACATCCACCGGGCGCTGGAAAACCTCGAAAAAAGCCTCTCCACATTCGTTGTTCCCTATGAAATAGCCTCCATCACCGATACCCAGTTCATGGACGTATTCCCCTATTTCTCTGAAGAAGAAGAAACAAACCTTACCGATAACCTGAAACCTGCAGCGCCGGAAGAATAGATGTGTTAAATATTTCTTAAGTTTCCGTAAACGTTTGTGCTCCACGCTTTTTACCATTCAAAAGCAACTTATTTCTCCGGTGCAAACGTTCGTTTAATGTCTTTTTCTTTTCTACATTTGCATTGTAATTGGAAAAGGAAAGATTGCAGCAACAAGCTTCGGGTTCTGGTCGGGGAAAGACGCCGATAGCATGTAACTTTCGACTGTCGATTGCGTAGGTTAACCGATAACCCCACCGGCCAACCGGATAATCGGACAAATCATAGAGACTGTCTTTGCAGTTTAATTAAACAACCAATATAATGAAAACACGTATTGAACATGACTTGTTAGGCGAAAAAGAAGTGCCTGCAGAAGCATACTATGGCATTCAGACTCTTCGCGGCATTGAAAACTTTCACAATATAAGCGGCATCACCATCAGTGATTATCCCAACTATGTGAAAGCCTTGGCTATGGTGAAATGGGCGGCAGCAAAAGCCAACCAGGAACTAGGAATTCTTCCGGATGATATTGCCAATGCGATTACCCGGGCCTGTGAAGAAATCATCAACGGCAAACTGCACGACCAGTTTCCGGTGGATTTAATACAAGGTGGAGCCGGTACTTCCACCAACATGAATATCAATGAAGTAGTGGCTAACCGCGCACTGGAACTGCTGGGACATCAGAAAGGGGAATATCAGTATTGTCATCCCAACAACCACGTGAACATGTCCCAGTCGACCAACGATGCCTATCCTACCGCCTTCAAGCTAGCCTTTATCTTCATGAACGAGGAATTGGTGGCCAACCTGAAACTGTTGATCCAGGCATTCCGTTCCAAAGGAGAGGAATTCAAAGAAGTGATCAAGATGGGACGTACCCAATTGCAGGACGCCGTTCCCATGACGGTCGGACAGGAATTCGAAGCTTTTGCAGCCACCCTGGAAGAAGAGGTCGACAGGCTGAACCAGAATGCCCGTCTGTTCCTCGAAGTCAATATGGGAGCAACGGCCATTGGTACCGGTATCAACTCAGAACCGGAATATTCTACCAAATGTATTAAAAATCTGCGCATCATCAGCGGCGAAGAATTTGTTCTGGCCTCTAACCTGATCGAAGCAACGCCGGATGCGGGATCTTCCGTGATGTACTCATCGGCCCTGAAACGATTGGCTGTAAAATTATCCAAGATATGCAACGACCTGCGTTTGCTGTCCAGCGGACCCCGATGCGGCTTGAACGAAATCAATCTGCCTCCGATGCAGCCGGGTTCTTCCATTATGCCCGGAAAGGTAAATCCGGTAATCCCCGAAGTGGTGAACCAGATCTGTTTCCGCATCATCGGCAACGACCTCACCGTAACCTTCGCTGCAGAAGCAGGACAGCTGCAATTGAACGTGATGGAGCCGGTAATGGTTCATGCTATTTTCTCTTCCATCAAAATGATGCAGAAAGGGATGGAACGCCTGCGTACACTCTGCATAGAGGGAATCACAGTCAATGCTGACCGCTGCCGCGAAATGGTCCTCAACAGCATCGGAATCGTAACTGCCTTGAATCCGACCCTCGGCTATGAAAATTCTTCCAGAATCGCCAAAAGAGCCTTAAAGGAAAACCGGAGCGTCTATGAGCTGGTTCTCGAAGAGGGTTTATTGACGCAAACCGAACTGGACAATTTGCTCAAACCCGAAAACATGATCAAGCCTCATAAATTCTACAAAAAGAAATAATCATCGGCAACCTACAAAAAATCCCGGAAGACTGTGGTTTTCCGGGATTTTTTATATTGTTCCCCTTCTCATTTTCGGGGAACGGTTTATTGTTGAGAGGCATTCACACCCATCAATCCGGCTGCCGTAGTCCATTGCCAACAACGACACGCCCGCCGGAAACTATGCCTGCCCCTTGGGTTCCAAATCGATCGGGAACATCGGCGATGAAGGACATCCCTGAGCCAGACGGATCACTCCGTTATCCTGCTCGAACTTCCGGATATTATCCTGCAATGCCAGCATCAACCGTTTGGTATTCTCAGGCGTCATGATAATACGGCTCTTTACCTCCGGCTTGGGGACCCCGGGCATCAACCGCACAAAATCGATGATAAACTCCGATGCAGAATGGGCAATTATGGCCAGATTGGCATAAGTACCCTGCGCAACCTGATGATTCAGGTCAATCTCCAATTGATTTTGTTTTTGTTCGTCCATTTGCAACAATTATATTGTTCAGAGGCTTAGTGCTCGAAATTGAGCGAAATATCGAACTGATCCGTATTTTCTTTCCAAATCGAACCCAGCGCAGCGAAACTTTCGATTCCCAACATGGTCTTCAGAATGGGGAGATATTGAATCATTTCATCGTCCGGATTTTCGGCGACCAGTTTCTCAATCAGCCCGTCCAGCTTCGGCAATGCCGGAAGCAGGGCTTCGATAACCGGGCCGCACATCTCCTTGTCCGCATAAAGTTTCAGCCCGTTGGCCGATTTTTCGTATCTCAAGGGAATGCCGGTCTTCATCCACTGCGTCACAAGCGGCAGCAATGCTTTGACATCGATTCCATATTCACCCAATGAGGCCAATACATCGGTCATACCATCCAGCCCGCCGGATACGTCGCTGGCGTTGTCTTTCCCGATTTGAGTGAGAATGGCCGTGATGTTCGGAATAACATAGAGATACTCGCCATTGACATACCAGAATGCGAGATTTTTGGGCGACTCAAGCCACTGCGGATTCTCACGGATGATGCCCATGAAGGCCTCAGTCAAATCATCGTTATACTGAACACCGCTCATTAAATAAGTCGGCATATCCTTCTGCATATCGAGGCCCTCACCATTCCAATATTGTGCCGTAATGTTTCCGTCTGGCAAGAAAGTCACCGAATGCAGGAATTGATATAAGAATGAACTGCCGAATGTACGCAATGTAGTTGCCGTCTGCTCCGCATTGGGTTGTTCGGTGTCTTTGGCGCTCCACGTAACCCAAAGAGGAGCCGTCTGCAAAGTCCAATCCTCCAATTCCAGGTTCGTGAGCAAATTCCAGGATCCGGTCAGCCCGCCCTGGGCCTCCGTACTCAATACAGATGTCAGGGTTATCGAGGCTTTCCCTTCGGGAGTAAT
>CAZMAE010000097.1:0-2058 GCA_964564205.1 uncultured Odoribacter sp.
AAACTTAGTAAGGAAAAAGCAGGAATATTTTTTTCTCTGAAAATCGGCGGATAATGACCAAATAACTTTCCTGTTTTACGATTTTGAATATCAATCATCAAAAAATTGTATGATCTTAACCAAAAGTCCGGTGTATTTGCATTCTTATAAAAACCATTATAATCCATATGTTCCGTAATGACAGGAATCACAACTTGATCGTTCAAAAAACGAATACTTCGGGCACTAATAAAAAACTCATACATACGGAATTCTTCCGGATCCGGATGCTGAAGTAAATTATCCCACACTTTTCGGTCCCCCGTAATATCACTGAATAAGATATATGATTTTTCTTTTTTAAAATTCCCGTTGAATAAACTTATTATCCATCCCCGATCTATACCGGCAAAATCTCCTTTACCGGAGAATGCCCCGGCAAGCATAGGCTGTAATATTTCATTCGGCCCTCTGCCTCTTGCTATATATTCTGCCAGATACTGTCCATTCAGATCAAATGCCTTAACCCCAACAAGTGTTTTATCTACAAAATAAAGTTTATCATTTTTCAGATGCCACTCCCCCTCCAAAGAAGTATTCGAAGCATCAATAAAGAGCGTATCTGAAATGACCGCTGTTATTTCGATATTTTTCTGCCCCTCATGCCTGACATTTACATATTCATCTACAAACGTTGAATCATTACAAGCCATATAATGTAAACTCAGGAGGAGCAATATCCAATTGTATTTTCTTTTCATCTATTTCCATTTAATCATTATACATTTGTTCCTTCATCATTATTTCCGATCTCCGTACAATATCTTCAAAACCTGAGGCACCCGGCGGTAAATATTTCGGATCCGGTTCTCCCTTCCCTGCAAATTGTCCCCATAAAAAAATTGCAATTCAAGTCCATTCTTTTCCGCCTGCTGCAATAACGGGCGATCCGATAACGAAAGTTCCCTGAATAACCTGTCCTTGTCGATACCCTCCCATTTTATTTTTGTCCACGCTTTAGCATCAAACGGAGCGACATAACAAAATTTATCCCATGCAATTAAAAACAAATAAGACATAATCTGTCGTTTTTTATTTTTATCGAGTAACTTGAAATTATCGAATTCATAATTTTCATACTCTTTCAGATTATTTTTAACCGGATTACGCCTTGAATTCAATTTTATCATAAAAAAATCAGCATCCACCTGCGGATCGACCCAGGCCACATTCAATTTCACAGACTTGGTAAAAATCCGCTCATTCCGGCAAGTATATGTAACTTCTATGAGATGATGCGTTGCAGAAGGCAATAATCCACTTACCTTCCACCGTGGAAACATCGCATACTGGTCCTGATGATTCTCCATCACCACTTTCTCCACCAACTTTGTGGTAGCATTGTAGTAAAACAGGCCCTTCCCGTAAATTCTGGTCTGTCTCGGGAAAGCCCGCTCTTTCGTCTCGAAGCCAATAACATATATTTTGTCTTTATCCCTTTGATAAGAACTGTTTATCGAATAAGAAAAATTCTTTCGTTGTGCCGGATTCAACGGAGAAAATATTTCCAATGCACGTTTCATAACCAAGGCATGCTGATCAGGATAATCGTAATACTCTATTTTCATGGATTCCTTACTAAATTTTTCGCACGGGGAACCAGGTGGTAAGAACAGAGCACACCGGGGTAGAACCTTATTGTCTGCCGGAATAAAGGGATCACTTCTCATGACTGTGCGTGGCAACCAATTTAAGGAGTGTTTATCCTTGAAATAAAGACCATTTTCCGTCTGATTAAAATCAGTTGAAAAAAACAGCCCTTGCAATCCGGTAAATTCTCTGTAACGTCCGTTACATTCAATCGTACGCAGGTGAGTCACCGACGAAGCATAATCTTCCGCATAATTTTTTGCAAAAAACTCAGCCATCTCTTTGACTAAATTCTCTGCAAGGGACAGAGGATATACGGTGGCATCACCGAGTATCACCATCACCGGCTGAAGTATCAATTCTTTCCGCTTTAATAGTTCTCCAAACGGCATTTTCAACTCCTGATAAAATATAGAGCTGAACGTTAAT
>CAZMAE010000098.1:0-2685 GCA_964564205.1 uncultured Odoribacter sp.
CTCAAACCACTTTGGGGTGCTTCGGAGACTGTCGGCAAGGTTATCTCGAAAGGCGATATTGTTGTCTACGAATCGACCGTCTACCCCGGTGTGACGGAGGAGGAGTGCCTGCCGGTAGTTGAGCGTGTCAGCGGACTGAAATTCAACGAGGATTTCTTCGCAGGCTACTCGCCCGAGCGCATCAACCCCGGCGACAAACTACACACCGTTGAGAAGATCAAGAAAGTGACATCCGGTTCCACGCCCGAGATTGCCGATATTGTCGACGGCGTGTATAACTCTGTCCTTGTCAACGGCACTCACAAAGCTCCGTCAATTAAGGTTGCCGAGGCTTCGAAAATCATCGAGAACTCTCAGCGCGATGTCAACATCGCGTTTATGAACGAACTCGCCAAAATCTTCAACGCTATGGGCATTGACACTCACGACGTAATCGAGGCAGCTTCGTCGAAGTGGAACTTCATAAAACTCTCGCCCGGACTTGTCGGTGGTCACTGCATCTCTGTTGACCCCTACTATCTGATTCAGAAAGCGCAGGTCTATGGCGTTTTGCCGCGCATAATGTTCTCGGCACGCCGCCTCAACGACGGCATGGGTGCATACGTGGCCAATCAGACGATAAAGTGCATGAATCTCAAAGGCGTGAAAGTCAAAGATGCGAAAATCCTTATCCTCGGCATCACATTCAAAGAGAATTGTCCCGACATCCGCAACACCAAGATTGTCGACATATACCATACTCTTGAGGAATACACACAAAACATAACGGTCTTCGACCCGTGGGCAAATCCTGCTGCTGTTGAACACGAGTACGGCATTAAACTTACCGACAAATCACTTGACGAGCTGAAAGGCCGGTTCGATGCCGTAATCCTCGGAGTTGCGCACAAGGTATTCCTTGGCATAGACATCCGCAATCTTCTCAACGATAAAGAGAACGGTGTAGTCTATGATGTAAAAGGAGTTCTTAGTCGAGAGGTTATAGACGCTAGACTGTAATGAAACTAATATTACTTTCGGGGGGGGCAGGGCGACGTCTTTGGCCCCTCTCTAACGGAGCTCGTTCAAAGCAATTCATAAAATTGCTTGAGACATCTAGTGGATCCCTACAATCCATGGCACAACACATATATAGTCAGTTATGTGAAGCAGGTTTAAATGATGATATTCTAATCTCTACAAATACATTACAGCGAGACTCCTTCATCAGTCAGATCGGAGAAAATATATCAATACTAGCCGAGCCTGAACGAAGGGATACTTTTGCTGCGATTGTATTGGCATGTTCGTATTTATATGCGAAAAATAAATGTAATGTTGATGAGCCGATTATAGTCATGCCATGCGATCAATTAGTAGAGCAAACCTATTTTGACACGATAAAGAGAATTGGTGAATGTGTAGCTAATTCTAACGCAGATCTTGTGTTAATGGGAATTCAACCTACAAACCCATCTACGAAATACGGATATATCATTCCTTCAGAGAAAGATCCAGACGGTAGTGCGAATGTATTGCATTTCAAAGAAAAACCAGACATAGAGACCGCTACTATATATCTAAGGCAAGGAGCCCTATGGAATGGAGGAGTCTTTGGATTCAAACTTGGATATTTAATTAATCTAATACAAAACTATTTATCAGATATATCGTTCGATTTTATATATGATAATTTTACATTGCTTCCCAAAATTTCATTTGATTACGAAGTAGTAGAAAAAGCAAACAATGTAAAGGTAATCACGTATTCTGGTAAATGGGAAGATTTAGGCACATGGACACCCTTCTTATCTGAAATTAAGCGACCTATTATTGGGAACGGACTACTTACTATTGATTGTCGAAATACTAATATAATAAACGAGTTAAACACTCCTGTTTTGTGTTCCGGATTAAGCAATATTGCTATTATATCAACTTACGATGGCATACTGGTGCTTGACAAGTCGAAATCCGAGAACCTAAAACCGTATGTTGAACAAGTTGCGACGAGGCCTCTATACGAAGAACGACGTTGGGGCGAATATAAAGTTATAGATCAACAAACATTTGATACGGGTTATTCACAACTCACCAAACAAATCGTATTAAAACCTGGAAAATCCATAAGCTATCAAGTTCATCGCCATAGAGATGAGGTTTGGACTATTGTTGATGGAATTGGTGATTTTGTTTTAGATGGGAAAGTTGTTTCTGTAAAAGCTGGAGATGTCTTGAACATTAAAGCAGGACAAAAACATGCTATTCGAGCGAATAACAGATTAACCTTTATAGAAGTGCAATTTGGAACTGATTTGGTGGAATCTGATATTGAAAGATTTGAATGGTTCTGGTAAGGTACAATAATAATGGGGTCTCAAATCATTAATGGGGCTAAATGGACAGCCGTTGAGAGATTTTCTAATCAATTTATCCAGTTAGCCGTAAGTATTGTAATTTCTCGACTAATTTCGCCTGAAGATTATGGCGTATTAGCTATTTTATTAGTGTTCGTCAATATTGCTCAGGTATTTATAGACAGTGGTCTTGGCAATTCATTGATTTATTACAATAAAATAGATCAAGATTACTTTAATACGACATTTATATTTAATGCCGTCGTTAGTGTGATTATTTTTAGCCTTCTGTTTTTAGTTGCCCCATGTATTGAGCAGTTTTACTCTTTAAAAGGCTTAACAGAATATC
>CAZMAE010000099.1:0-9686 GCA_964564205.1 uncultured Odoribacter sp.
CGTTTGCAGATCCGGACAAGCCATGCGGGTCGCTCCCATTGGAAAAAACTTGAGTTTGTCACCTTCCAATTCAAAATTTCCGAAGAAACGATTACAGGCAGCACTTCCGTTCACTCTGTTTTCGACAATATCGAACTGCATAAACATTTCCTTATCGGGTTCAGATAGTTTCACTTTCTCTCCGTCTATAGTTTCAAGGATCCATTTGACATCTTTCAATTTCGCAGCCTCTTTCGCCGAATCACAGGATCCGATTCCCCCGAAAACAATAAACAACAGTATCAAAAGTGATTTCATGATTTGTAGATTTTCTGTTTTGTATACTTCAACAAATAACGTGCCATCTTTCTTATCTATGATCTGCAATATTCTGGCTTTCGTCCAGCCGGCTTTCCACAGCGCCAACCACCGGCTTCAGACAGAAGCTCCGGTCTTGAATTCTACCAAGGCAAACCAGCAAACTGAAGCATAAAAACATTTTTTTTCTCACTACCGACAAATTATCGTCTCATTAACGATAAAATTACGTAATTGGTTTGTATATTTGTGGCTTAATTTTAGGAAAATTATAACAACCTCTTGACTGTCTTAACTTTTTCATTAAAGTTATGGCAGAAAAGAATGTAAATCATTGATTATAAATACTAAATTAATAATCACAAACAACATGTCCAAGGTAATCAAATTGAAAAAAGGCCTTGATATCAAGTTAAACGGAGAAGCGGAAAAAGTGGTGCAATCTGCTTGCAAAATAAGCAGTTGCGCATTAAAACCCACTGATTTCCGGTCAATGACTCCAAAACTAGTTGTCAAGGTTGGTGATGCTGTGAAAGCAGGGGACGTCGTATTTATAGACAAATTACACCCCGAAATCAAATTCACCACACCGGTAAGCGGCACCATCGAGGCCGTCAACCGGGGCGAACGCCGCAAATTGCTGGAAGTCGTGGTCAAGGCAGATGCTACAACCCAGTACCGGGATTTCGGCAAATCCGATCTCAGCCAACTCAATCGGGATGAAGTGATCAACCGTCTGTTAGACAGCGGTGCATGGCCATTGATCAAACAACGTCCCTATGATATCATAGCCAATCCCACGATCACTCCGAAAGCGATATTCGTTTCAGCTTTCGACAGTGCTCCTTTGGCCCCCGACTACGATTTAATCTTAAACGGACAGGAGAAAGACCTGCAAACAGGTTTTGATTGCCTGCAAAAACTGTGTCATAAAAATGTCAACCTCAACCTTCAGGTCGGCACGCCTGCTACATCTATTTTCAATAAGCTGAAAAACGTAGACATCAATTACTTCTCCGGTCCTCATCCGGCAGGGAATCCTGGAATCCAAATCCATCACCTGAATCCGATCAACAAAGGAGAACAGGTTTGGATCGTTAATATACAGGACGTAGTCATATTGGGGCGTCTCTTCAATGAAGGCCGTTTCGACGCCCGCAAAATCGTTGTTCTGGCAGGTTCGGAAGTGACCAAACCTCAATACTGCCGTACGATACTCGGAGCCTCTATTGCTGACATCACCGGAGGAAAACTGAAAAACAACTCCAGCCAGCGCATAATATCCGGCAATGTACTGACCGGCACTACCGTAGCACCCGACGGTTATCTAAGCTATTACGACAACCAGATTACGGTTATTCCTGAAGGCAATTATTACGAGTTCCTGGGATGGGGTACTCCGGGATTCCATAAATATTCCGCTTCCAGACTGTTTCCTGCTTTTTTATGTCCGAAGAAACACTACACGCTGGATACCAATTTACATGGTGAACGGCGGGCATTCGTGGTCAGCGGACAATATGAAAAAGTTTTACCGATGGATATCTATCCGGTCTACCTGCTCAAAGCCTGCTTAACACAGGACATCGATCGGATGGAACAACTCGGTATTTACGAAGTAGCTCCCGAAGATATGGCCTTATGTGAATTTGTCTGTACCTCCAAAACCCCGGTTCAGCAGATTCTGAACGAAGGAATAGAACTGATGATAAAAGAAACCAATTAAAGTTACCGGGTTACAGGGTTTCTGAGTGACTAAGTTTTCACTTACCCCATACAAAACTTAGGGACTTGGCATCTTAGCAATTATTTAAACTTAAAATAAAATGAATTTTTTACGAAATTATTTAGATAAGCAAAAACCTAAATTCGAAAAGGGAGGGAAGCTGGAAAAATTCCACTCTGTTTTCACGGGTTTTGAGTCTTTTCTTTTCGTGCCGAATCAGACAACAAGCGGAGGAACGCACATCCGGGACGCCGTAGATCTGAAACGAACCATGATTACTGTAGTCATCGCACTTGTTCCGGCACTTCTTTTCGGGATGTATAATGTGGGCTACCAGCATTTCAATGCGGTAGGCGGTCTCGCTGACACCTCCTTTTTCCAACTGTTTTTTTACGGTTTTTGGAAAGTGTTGCCGATGATCATTGTTTCGTACGTTGTCGGACTGGGCATAGAATTTGCCGTAGCCCAGATAAAAGGCCACGAAATCAACGAAGGCTTCCTGGTATCAGGATTGTTAATTCCCATGATCATGCCGGTAGAAGCTCCCCTATGGATGATAGCGCTCTCGACAGCCTTTGCCGTAATCATCGGCAAGGAGATTTTCGGCGGAACCGGAATGAACATCTGGAACCCTGCCCTTCTGGCACGCGCCTTTTTCTTTTTCTCCTATCCCTCTATGATGTCAGGAGACAAGGTATGGATTGCCAGCGACACTGCCGATGCGATATCCCAGGCTACTCCGCTTGCACAGATGGCACTAGGGCAACCGCAGAGTTACAGCCAAGCCGATATGTTCTGGGGCTTTATCCCGGGATCTATAGGTGAGACCTCCACTTTCTGCATATTGATCGGAGCTGTCATATTGCTGCTGACCAACGTGGCCAGCTGGCGGATTATGTTATCCGTATTTGCAGGCGGTCTTCTCATGGGATGGGCTTTCCAACCCTTGGCAGGCGTACCCGCTTACGAACAGCTGCTGATGGGTGGCTTCGCTTTCGGCGCCGTTTTTATGGCAACCGATCCTGTAACCTCTTCCCAGACCAATACCGGCAAATATATTTACGGATTGCTGATCGGAGCGATGGCCGTCATCATCCGTTGCATCAATCCGGGATATCCGGAAGGAATGATGCTGGCTATTTTGTTGATGAATACTTTCGCTCCGCTGATCGACTGGTTCGTCGTACAAGCCAACATTAAACGCAGGTTGAAAAGAGCAAAAGTTGTAGCAAACTGACGATTTAAGGTTTCCGCTTTACGGACAACAACCGCAAATAAGGATTCCAGATCATCAATCAAAAAACCGAATAAGATATGAACAGACAAGGAAATACTTATACATTTCTGTATTCAGTGGTGCTGGTAGTAGTGGTTGCGGCCTTACTATCCATTGTTTCTCTTTCCCTGCAGCCCCGGCAAAACGAAAACCGGCAAAACGAAAAGAGACAAAACATCCTGAGTGCCATCCGCATTTCCTCCACGGCAGACAACTCTGCCGAATTGTTTGACAAATACATCAAAGAACAATTTGTCCTTAATAACAAAGGAGAGAAAGTGCAGGGCAATGCTTTCGATGTCAACATCGAACAACAATACAAACGTCCCATAGCCGACCGGGAACTGCCGGTATTTGTCGCTGATGTGGACGGTGCCGTCAAATACATTCTTCCGATTTACGGAGCCGGATTATGGGGCCCTATCTGGGGTTATATCTCACTGGACAGCAACAAAGACACCATTTACGGTACGTTTTTCGACCATCAGGGAGAAACGCCGGGATTAGGAGCTGAAATCGTAACACCGAAATTCAACGAACAATTCCGCAACAAACAGATCTTCTCCGGCGATAAACTGGTAGGGATCGATGTCATCAAAGGCGGCAATGCCACCGGACCGAGTGAAGTCGATGCCATCTCCGGCGGTACCATTACTTCCAAAGGGGTGGAAAACATGGTTAAGAATTATCTCACCTATTACGAACCGTTTTTAAAACAAAGATAAAATGAGTGCATTATTTTCAGCAAAAAACCGGAAAGTGATGCTCAATCCGCTGAGCAAAGGCAATCCGGTCATCGTACTGGTGCTAGGTATCTGTTCCGCCCTGGCGGTTACCGCCAAGCTGGAGCCTGCTATCGTGATGGGCCTCTCGGTAACTGCCGTAACGGCTTTCTCGAATGTGATCCTTTCCCTGTTGCGGAACACCATTCCTACCCGCATCCGTATTATCGTACAATTGGTGGTCGTCGCCGCCCTCGTCATCATCGTCGATCAGTTGTTGAAAGCCTTCGCCTATGAAGTCAGCAAACAACTTTCGGTATACGTAGGACTGATCATCACCAATTGCATCATTATGGGACGTATCGAAGCTTTCGCTTTGGCCAACAAGCCCTGGCCGTCTCTGCTCGATGGTATCGGCAACGGACTGGGATACGGCATGATTCTCGTAATCATTGCTTTCTTCCGGGAGCTGCTGGGTTCCGGTACCCTGTATGGTATCCGCATCATTCCTGAATCTTGGTATATGCAAAACGGAGGTCATTACCTGAACAACGGTTTGATGATCATGCCGGCTATGGCTCTGATTCTGGTAGGACTGATTATCTGGGTACACCGTTCCAGAAACAAAGATTTAATAGAAAAAAATTAAAAGAACATAACACATGGAAAATCTATTAAATATATTCGTCCGCTCGATCTTCATCGACAATATGATTTTCGCATACTTTTTGGGTATGTGTTCTTATCTGGCCGTATCAAAAACAGTGAAAACCTCTTTCGGTTTGGGAATAGCCGTGGTATTCGTGCTGTTCATCACTGTCCCGGTCAACTACCTGTTGGATAATTATGTATTGAAAAGCGGCGCCCTGCAATGGCTGCTGGGTGATGAAGCGGCCAATATCGACCTGAGCTTCCTGAGTTTCATCATGTTCATCGCAATCATTGCAGCCATGGTGCAATTGGTGGAAATGATCGTGGAAAAATTCACCCCTGCTCTTTATAATCAGTTGGGTATCTTCCTGCCTTTGATTGCAGTAAACTGTGCCATCATGGGAGCGTCCCTGTTCATGCAACAACGCAACTATGCCAACGTACTCGAAGCCACCACTTTCGGGCTGGGTTCCGGTATCGGCTGGATGCTTGCTATCGTCCTGATCGCCGCGATCCGCGAGAAATTGAAATATTCCGATATTCCTGCTCCTTTACGCGGCATCGGCATCACGTTTATCGTTACCGGCCTGATGGCCATCTCTTTCATGAGCTTTCTCGGTATCGACCTGAGCAAACTGAAAGGCCAGCCGGCGCCAACTGAAACTGTTATGCCGGCATCTCCGGCCGAAGTCATGCCCACCCCAACGGAAATGACAGGCATTCCGGCCGACAATCCGTCTACCGAAACAGTTACGGCAACAGACACCAATAATCAGGCAGAATAACTTAAATGGTAAATCTAAAATTAAAAATTAAATGATACTGTTAGCAATAAATACAGCGATCGTCACCGCCGGAATTGTGGTATTCCTCCTTGTTACCCTGATTCTGGTAGGCATCCTGCTGTTTGCCAAAGCCAAACTGACGGCCAAAGGGGATGTGAAAGTGAGCATCAACAACGGAGAACGGGTTGTGACCACCGAACCTGGCGGTTCATTGCTGGCCACCTTGGCCAATCAGAAAATTTTCCTGCCCTCAGCATGCGGCGGTAAAGGTTCCTGTGGCATGTGCAAATGCCAGGTAGACTCAGGGGCAGGTTCTATCCTTCCAACCGAAACCGGCTTTTTCTCTTACAAGCAGCAACACGAGAACTGGCGCTTGGCCTGCCAAGTAAAAGTGAAGGAAAACATCGGAATGCGGATACCCGAATCTATCATGGGAATCAAAAAATGGGAATGCACCGTGGTTTCCAACCGCAACATTTCCACTTTCCTGAAAGAATTTGTGGTCAAACTACCCGAGGGTGAAAACCTGAAGTTCAAATCCGGCGGCTATATTCAAATCGACGTACCTGCTATAGACGTAGACTTTAAAGACATGGTGATCGATGAGAAATACAAAGGCGATTGGGAGAAAATGAAAATGTTCGGCTTGAAGATGCACAATCCGGAAGCGACCTACCGGGCCTACTCCATGGCCAATTCTCCGGCTGAAGGCAACATCATCATGCTGAACATCCGTATTGCCACTCCGCCTTTCAACCGGGCAACCGGAAGCTTTATGCCGGTAAATCCGGGTATCTGTTCTTCTTTTATCTTCTCGCGCAAACCGGGAGACAAGGTGACCATTTCCGGGCCTTACGGAGAGTTCTTCCTGCGTGAAACCAACAACGAAATGATGTTCATCGGTGGTGGCGCCGGAATGGCTCCGATGCGTTCACACATCTTCAACCTGTTCCACACCATGCACACCAACCGGAAAGTGACCTTCTGGTACGGCGCCCGTGCTTTGCAGGAAGCTCCTTACGTAGACGAATTCAACAAGATTCAGGAAGAAAATCCGAATTTCCACTGGACCCTGGCGCTCGACCGCCCCGACCCGGTTGCTGATGCTGCCGGCGTGGCTTACAAACCCGGCTTCGTCCATCAGGTAATCTTCGAGAACTACCTCAAAAACCACGAGAACCCAGAAGATGTCGAATATTACCTTTGCGGACCTCCTATGATGATTCAGGCAGTAACCAAAATGCTGTACGATCTGGGAGTACCCGACGAAAATGTGATGTACGACAATTTCGGTGGATAAAACGATAATAATCGAGGGCGGTGTGTCAAAATCCGATGACACACCGCCTTTTTCGTAATATGACGGACATATCATACTACACAAAACGAGGGTGCCCAATTCTTCATTGATGACTTGTTTTTTACGGGTAACCGCATCAAAATTTTTATACACCGGAGACCATACTGCCTCCACACCTGCAACAACGTTAACTCCATACCTGCAATAACGTTGTCGACACACCTGCAGTAACGTTATCGACACACCTGCAACAACGTTATCAACACACCTGCAACAACGTTATTGACACACCTGCAACAACGTTATTGACACACCTGCAACAACGTTATTGACACACCTGCAGTAACGTTATTGACACACCTGCAGTAACGTTATCGACACACCTGCAATAACGTTATCAACACACCTGCTTTTTTATTTACCTCATTCCGCCCCCACTCTACCTATTCTCGTCGTAATTGTATTATAAAACGGGATTCGCCATTTTTCGCATAACTCTTTCGCATGCAATGAAATTGGGAAAACTACCTCATTAAAATACAGAAGTGGTTCTCCTCCAAACCAACCAATAGAAACCGATTCAACACCAACCGTCCCGACCATATAGTCTAAATGTTTTTTTATTTTATTTATAGTATCTTCATCCATATATCCCTGAGGATGTTTCTCATAACAATACCAACAGGCAAAATTACATTCCAAGGTTGGATTGATAAAAAGCCTGTAATTACGGTCTGTATAGATTGCCTGATGATTACGCAACCTCAATAATGCTATCTCATCTTCATTTACATCCACAATAAAACCCCAATTTCTAAACTGGTTGAAAACGGAAGTATAGTTAATTTCAAAAGAAATCAAATCTTCGAATAAAACTTGAATATTCTCGTGTTCTTTTAGATTCAAGGAAAATACCTGATTAGAAATACCATTAAAATAGATCATTTTATCCTGGTAAGGAACAAAATAATTGTAATTACTTAATCTATACATAATTATTTCATTTTAAATTGTTTTTTAAAGTAATGATTTTCTTGCAATCCTGAACATCCAGCCACCTGTCAGTCAAAAACGGGTAAGGGATATCCGGTAATAAATAACCATTTGAATCCCTTCGTAGTTCGGGGTATTCAGCTAACATACAAGCGCTAGATATTCGCGCAAAACCATCCGAATTAGGAAACGGATAATTTTTATAGTAAGCTGTAAGAGGAAGCCCTTGCCCTGTTTCAGTCCCCACCAAGACCGCATCTGTCGTTGCCTTCATCACAGAACAAAACAGTGAAGCAGCAGAAGCTGTACAAAAACTTTGATAAACAAAAATTTGGCCGGCAAAAGGTTTCACCTCCCGGTCAACTCGGTTTTCAATACTCAGGTAGAACCAACTCCAATCTGTTTCATACTCTTTCAAATAATTCCTTTCCAAATAATATCTCCAATATCTTTCCCGCTTAAATTTTAAATAAGGCCCAAAGGTTTGAAAACTCATAAGAACTCCACCTTCATTTCTGGATACATCAAAAAATAAGTATTGGATGTTGTGATGAGCGCAATCCTGAAAAAAATGGTGAGTTAATGAATCTATTTCAGGATATTCCTCCGGACGAAAAGCTTCATTATAACGGATAATTGCAATAGAATCCTCCGGATATATCTGAAATTTATAAGGAGGATTACCCCCCAGGAAAATATCCCCGGAAGCCTCTGGAGGAAAAGCATAAAGTTGTGTTGCTATTTGGCAACGTTGGATGAATGCCTCCTGCTCACTCACCCCGTCCAAAGTTATTACAGTATCCTGTCCCTCACGGGTTTTAGACCCGATCCGGTAGGGAGGATAAATCCCATGAAAATCCAGACACCAGGGCAATTGCCTACTTAAAGTCCATAAAATATAATTTCCCTTAGGATTAGCTTCCTGTCCTTGCAAACAAGACAACCAACAAACGATAGAATCAGCCTTTACGCCATTTATGGATAAAATCTCCAGATGATTATCCCCTAAAAACATTTTTTTATCTTCACTCCAAACAATCGAAGGAAATATTTTTTTTGTTTTATAGCTAAATTTATTGGGGAATACTTTAGTATGGACGTCAAAAAAATAATTATACTGAGCCAAAACCGAGGGAATATAACTAGCATCTATTGAATCCGGCAGAGTTTCCCTACACATTCTCTCTAGTTCATCAAATGTTGAATCCACTACGTTTCTGGGCGTATACCGATATAAAGACGGATGAAGGAATTTCAACATATCCCTGTACCATTTCACATCAACCAAGGCCTGCTCCTTTGTAATCAATTGAGCTTCAACATGAAAAAACGAACAGACAACTATTATCGTACATATAATATTTTTCATCATAAAATCATTTTTAAAATTTCACAAAAATTAAAGTTCTCAAATTAAGCAGTAATCGAGGGACTAGGTTCTACACCACATTTATCACACTTATCCGCTCCTTTAGTATAACAACCGAGTCCACAGTATGACTTAGCATCACAGCCACTCTTAGCAGGCACACAACCACAGAGAGGTACATTATTCACTGTGGTGCATCCACAGCGCTCTACATAATTATCCCCCTCTGCACTTCCTCCCATAATATTGATCATTTTCATCGTCTCCAAGCTCTCCTCGCTAAATAGCTCCGATGCCTCATCGAACTTCATGCCGAGCTTCTCGGCCAGTTCCTGCTTTTTTAATAAATCTTTCTTTTTCATAGATGAAAAAATTTGAAGTTTAACATATCAGATAAAATTGCGCATTTTTATCTGTTGGTATTTAATCGTACAATTAAATCAAAACCATGAGTAAAAATCTGCCGATACCATGCTTTCAATTCTTTCAACAATTGCCGGTTTTCAATTAATTGTTGAAAGGAATCCGAATAGACATCTGCATATTGTTTTTGTAATCTTCCGAATA
>CAZMAE010000100.1:0-15224 GCA_964564205.1 uncultured Odoribacter sp.
TATTGTTTCCGACAGCATCGGAGTATTGTTTGTGAAGCTGCCGGAAACGGGATTGCCGGAAAGCCGTAAGCTATCCGTGCCGTTGCTTATTTACTGCTCAGGCTGGAGGCAGGAGTAAACGTCGCTTTGTCGATCGCTTCCTGTAAACTTTTACCTGCTTTGAAACGGATGTTTATCTTTTTCACGTTGGCTACAACCGCCTCTTTTTCCGTATCCGCTCCTGCGCAATGAAGGGTTAGCTGGAAGAATCCCCAGTCGCCCAACTGAACGGTGTGTCCGTCGAGCAGCAAGCGCTGGAGGATTTTTTCAAACTGTGCCAAAGCCATTTCGGCTTCTTTCGGATTCAGCGTGGTTTCGTCGGCTATCTGACGGGCGACCTCTTTTTCGCCGATCATGCCCAGACTTTTCAGATTCAGATACCACTTTTTAGGGTCTTCCGGTTTGGCCGGATTTCCCTTTCGCACTTTATTATACAAAAGAGTCATGGTAAAAAAAATTAGAATGTTATAAAATAGGAAACAAGCATCTGCGGTTTGCATCACATCACCGCAGGGAAGGGTGTATCACGAGCCGTAACAAGTAAAGCTCCCGCTAAAGTTAAGAAAATTATTTTTATTAGAAAATAGATTTCCCGCAAAATTTCCTTTCCGGAAGGAGCCGGCGGAAGACAGCGGACAGGGGCGCTCTTTACTCGTGAGGCAAGCGCCCCCTCCTGATGAATTGTCCCCTTCGTGGTGCGGTTGTGCTGAAATCCGTATCACGCAAGGGACCGGCGGGAGAATCGTGTCCGCAGGTAGTAGTAGCACAGGGGGACGAAATAAAGGCTGACCAGCGTGCCGAAGCTCATTCCGCTGATCATCGCGATGGCCAGGGGGCGCTGCAGCTGCGAACCGATGTCGTTGCCCCAGAGCAGGGGAACCATGGCGATGATGCTGGTAAGGCTTGTCATCAGGATGGGTTTCAGCCGGCGGATGCCTCCTTCGTGGATGGCTTCCTGCAGGGAATATCCTTCCTTTTCCAGGCGGATGATGGTGTCGATCTTGAGGATGGAGTCGTTGATGATGATGCCGCACATGACGATGATGCCGATCATCGACATGAGGTTGACGGAAATTCCGCAGGCCCACAGGGTGAGCAACGTGAAGGCGACGTCGATCGGAATCTCTGCCAGGATAATCAGGGGAAGCGTCAGCGATTCGAACTGGGCGGCCAGGATAAAGTAGAGCATCAGCACGGCGATGGTGATGACCAGTGCCATCTCCCAGAGCGTTTGCGTGCCCGAGAGCAGGGTCCCTTCGAAATGGACGTCCAGCCCGTTTGCCCGGGCCGAACGGCGGACCGTTTCCATGATTTTGCGTGTGCTGTCGCCCGTGTTGTACACATCGACAGGCACCACCACGCCTTCTTTTTTCCCGATGATGTTTTTATAATCGTAGTCTGTCGATAACTCCACCAGCAATTCGGCCGGAATGTGATTTTTCCCGTCTTTGGTCCTGATTTGTGTCTTCCCGAGAATTTCCCGGAGGGTTTGTTCCGTTTCGGTGATGACGATGGGGATGAACCGGCTTCCGGTGTTCAGCTGTCCGATGTTGTTCTTGCTGATGTTCTTTTCGAGTTCGTAGATCACGGCGTTGGGGTCGACGTTGTAAATCGCCAGACGGTCCGGCAAGAGATGCAGGGCTGTTCTTTCTACGGTCGGCACCGGGTTGAGTTGCAGTCCGGGCATCCGGCGGTTCAGCGTTTCTATGAAACGGTTGACGGAATCCACCGGGAGCGGTCCGCGTCTTTGTGTCCCGGACAGATTGATGACGAGCGGAGCCGTTTTTTCGGCGAACAGCTGTTCGAACAGGTTCTTCACTTTTTCCGGGCTTACCCGGGCTTCCGGGTATTTCCCCCGGATATATGCCCGGATGTCGTCCACCAATCCGGGCAGGGCTTTGTGGTCTTTCGTTTTGATATAGAATTCCGCTTCGTTCGGATTCTGCTTGTCGGCCTGGTTCAGAAAGAACTGTTTTTCCCCGGCAAAGCAGCTGATTTCTTCACACCGGTCTTTGAAAGCGGCGATGATATCGTTGGCCCGCTGCTGGTTTTCATCCACGTGTATGCTGCTGTTCCAGTCGGTTTTTACGAGTATTTCGTTGATTTCCAGCGGGGGCATCTGCTCCAGTTTCAGCAGGAACACCGAGGCGGTGCCGGCTCCCGACAGCAAGAGCAGCAGCAGGAGTGCCCTTTTGCGGTGGCCGAATACGAAACGGTATCCGGCATTGTAATATTTGTCCGCTTGCTTGATGCTGATCCGTTCGATGAAGCGGTTGATGCCGGTTGCTTTCGTGCGGGCAAAGATCAGGTGGAAAACGACGGGGACAATGCTGACAGAGACAAACAGGGAAACAAACAGTCCGATGGAAACGGCCATGGCCTGGTCGTAAAAAAGGGCTCCGGCAACGCCGCCCAGGAAGATCAGGGGAATAAAGACGGCACAAGTGGTCAGCACCGACGAAAGCAGCGGCCGTATGATTTCCGTGGTCCCCCGGTCGCAGGCATCGAACAGGGAATACCCCCGTTCGCGGTATTGGCTGATGTTGTCGATGACAATGATGGAGTTGTCCACCATCATGCCCACGCCGATGATCAGGCCGGCCAGAGAGATGGTGTTGACCGATAATCCCCACAGCTGAAAAAACAGGATGGCGATGATGGTCGAGATCGGGATGCTCAGGGCGATGATGATTGCCGACCGGGCGTCTTTCAGGAAGAATATCATCACCAGGACCGCCAGGATGATTCCCCAGACGAGGCTTTGCGACAGGTTGCTGATGGTGTAGTTCAAGAGCTCCGCCTGATCCCGGGTGACAGAGAATTCGATGTCCGGATATTCGGTGCCGAAGGTTTTCAGCATGTCCGACACCTTCCTTTTCATGTCGGACATCCGGGCGTCCGATTGTTTGATGACCGCCATGCTCAGGGCTTGCTTCCCCTCGTCGACAAACACTCCCCGTTTGTCCCGCGGGCGTATGCCCACTTCGGCCACATCCCGGAGCCGGAGCAGGCGGCCTCCGATGCTGAGGTAGATGTTTTCCACCTCCTCTACAGACATCAGCTGGTTGGTGAATTTGACACTGTATTGGTAGTATCCGTCCCGGATGCTCAGACTGCCGGCAATCTGATTGTTCCGGTCGATGACATTTTTCAGCTGTTCCTGCGTGATGTTCAGACTCCGGAGTTTATTGTCGTCCGGCAGGATGTACATCTCGGGCTGGTAGTTCCCGCTGATATCCACCATCGCCACGTCCGGCAATTGCTCGAGCCGTTTTTTCAGCACCGCTTCCGTGAATTCGCAGAACTCCAGAAATTTTTGTTCCGAGGTGGCGCTCTTTAAATTCAGCCGGATATAAAACACCGGGATGTCGGAGGTCGAGGCTTTGATGATGACCGGACGTTGCATGTCCCGGGGCAGTTGGTTCATGGCGGCGTCCACCCGCTGGTTTACTTCGATGAAGGCATAGTCGACCGAAGTGCCGTATTCGAATTTCATGTCGATCCGTCCGCCCCCGTCCTTCGATTCCGAGGTGATGGAGGTCAGGTGCGGGATTTGTTGCAATTTGCCGCGCAAGTTCCCGGTGATGGTGTTTTCCACTTCGTTTACGGAAGCATTGTCGCGGGTGTAGTGGATACTGATTTCCGGAATATCGATGTCCGGCATCAGGGAAACCGGTAGTCTGAAAGCGACCACACTGCCCAGGATAATAAAGGCAATGGCGGTCATCAGGACGGCAACGGGACGGTGGAGGAAAAATTTAATCATGGTATTTTGTGATAGAAGCGTCTTTTGGTTTAAACATAACCGGCAGTACGACGATCAGCACGATCAGCGAAAATCCCAGTCCGCTCATGGTGCCGATGGCCAGGCTCAGCCAGAAATCGCCGGTGTCTCCGATCAGAAAAGGGATAAATCCCAGCATCGTGGAGACAATGGTCAGCAGGATAGGCGTGATCTTGGCATTCCAGGCGTTCAGGTAGGTGTGCAATCCCCGCCGCCGGCCTTTCTTCAGGCGGTTGTTGTAATCGTTGATGATGTACAGGATGGCGTTGACCGATAATCCGCACATCATGATAAAGGCCGCCAGTCCGCCTTCGTTGAATTGCAGGCCGAAGAAATAGAAGCCCAGAAAGCAGCCGATGAACGAGATCGGGGCGATGGCGATCACCACGGCCGCCTGCCGGAGCGATTCCAGAAGGATGGCGCAAATGAAAAAGATGATGGCGATCACGAGCAGGATGTACCAGATGCGGGTGTCGATGCCTCCGGGGCCTTCCCAGAAATAGCGTGCCCATTCATTCCCTTCTTTTACGCGGAATCCGACGGGCATCTCCCGGTTCATTTCCTTGATGATCCGTTCTTTGATTTTGTTCGAAAGCATATAATCTCCGATAAAATCGTATTGCACCAATACTTCATACTCCTGGTTCGATTTTGTAATCGTTTCGAAGGTGCGGTCTTCGCCGATGCGGCCTACATCTCCCAGCCGGAATACGGATTTATCGCCTTGCACCGGCTGGTTTTGCAATTCCCAGAGGCTGGCCTTCCGCTGTTCTTTCGGGCGGAGCACCACCGGCGAGAGTTGCCCGCCGATGTAGGCCGATGTCCGGGTATCGCCCGGTCCCGACAGACGGTTGAGGTGCGCGAGCATACTTCCTACGTCCGAATGATTGCGGGCGAGCTTTTCTTTGCTTACTTCTATGGCGAATTCCTTGGTCTTATCCGGATTCCGGCTGCTTCCGATGTAAAGCTTTTTCACTCTTTTCTGCTGTTCCAGCTTTTGTTTCAGGCGGTCGGCATAGATCAGCACCTGCCGGTAGTTGTAGCCGATGACCTTGAGGCTTTCGCTCCTGTATTCGTTGCCAGTCCGGTTCGAGAATCCCCGTCCGACACCCGATATGTCCGAGTCGGCATTCCCGATGCTGTTGGTGAAACGGATCAGCTCATTTTTGATCCGCTCCGGTGCTCCGGTCAGTTCTTCTTCTTTTTTGAAGACAATGCTCATCCGGGCCAGATTGGCCGAAGAGATATCCGAAGTGAAAGTCTCGATTTCCCGGAAACCGGCCAGGAATTGCTCGGTCTTCAGGAAAGCCTCGTTCATTTGTTCCAGCGAAGCTCCGTGCGGCATGGTCATGGTCAGGTTCAGGGTGGTGCGGGCTTTTTCCGACGGGTCGTGCCGCCGCCATTCTCCGCCGCCGCCTTCGATGAACAGCCGCAGGCTGCCGCCCAGAATTTTGTCTGTCCAGGGTTTGACGGCCAGATAGGTCTCGCTGCTGAATATCCGGTTATACCATTCGGCCATCGGCTTGTCCCGGTCGATGGTGGTCGGGATCAGAAATACCGGCAGACCGAAACCCAGCAAAATCAGGAGGAAAAGCATCAGTCGCCGGCGCTGCATGAAACGGATAAAGCGTTCGTATTTCCGTGTAAACCGGATGTTGCGGCGCAGACGGCGGTAGCGGCAGGGAACGGCCGGTTGGGGAAGCGGGATTTTTTCCATCAGGGCCGGAACGAAAAACAGCGCCACCGTTACCGAGAGGGTCAGGTTGACGAGGATCACGGACGAAAATCCCCACATGTTGCGCATGATTTCATTGTCCATGTTGAAGATGACGATCAGGGCCCCCATGGTGGTGAGGGTGGCGGCCAGGATGGCCATGAATATCCTGCGGTTGTGGTGGTGGCGGTAGTGATCGGCCATCACGATGACATTGTCGATGATGATGCCGAAAGAAACCGTGATGCCGGCCAGGGAATAGAGATGGATCTCTATGCCCAGAAAATAATAAAACACCAGTGCGATCAGGATATTGGCGGCCAGGCAGATGGTGATGATCAGCAGGTAGCGGAGACTGCGGCTGGTGAGCCAGACGAAAAGCAGCAGGATCAGCACGGTGAGGGCGGTGCGCAACAGGTTTTCCCTGAGTTCGTCTTTCAGTTCTTCGCTATTGTCCAGCATCAGGTTCACCGAGTAGGTCTCCGGCAGGTTTGCCTGCATTTCTTTCATTTGGGCTTTGACCCGGGCCGAGAGATCGATCATGTTCGATTTTTGTTCGCAGAAAATATTGATGTTGATGCGGTTCAGGCCGTTGATCCGGTAATAGGAGGAGGGGCGGGCTTCCTGATAGTCCAGCGTGGCGATGTTTTTCAGGTATACGATTTTCCCCTCCAGGGCTTTGACCGGTATGTCCATGAAATCCGGATCCGCTCCCCGGGGATTGCCTTTGAATACGATGTAGGAGTATTTTTCCACCGGATCTGCCTGCACCAGCACTTTCCCCGCATCCTGCCGCAAATAGTATTTGCGGATGGCCGCCGTGATGTCGGAAGGTGCGATCCGGATATCGCGGAGCATTTCCGGGTCGTAGTGCAACACCCATTCGAAAGGAACGGCGCCTGTAATGTTTACGGATTCGATCCCTTTTATCTGAGCAATTCCGGGGGAGATGTGGTCCTCGGCAAAAGCGGCCACATCCTGGCTGTTGCCCGGACCGGTGATGGTGTAGGAAAGCAGCAGGCGGCGTTCTTCTTCCGTTTTTTTCTCTTGTTGTATTTCCCCTCCCTGTACGGCGCCTACTCTTACTCCTTCCGGCAAGCCTTTGGCCAGCGAACGCACCAGGGAGGAGAGGTAGAGTTTTACCGCGTCGATGTTTTCGTTTTTGTCGACGGAAAGGGTGATGCTGCCGAATCCCTGGCCGGTGTGCGAGCGGATGTTGTTCAGCCCTTTGGTGGGGGCGAATGCTCCCTCGAGTTTCGAGGTGACTTCCATTTCCAGCATCTCGGGGTTGGCATCGGGCCATGAAAACGAAACGCTCAGTTCGTTTGAGCGGGACGAGGGCATCAGTTGCAGCGATATTTTGGGAATCAGGACGATTCCGAGCAGCATCCCTACGATGAAGATGATATTGACGGAAAAAGCCGGCAGTTTCATTTTACTGTTACTTCACTTTCGTGCGATAAACCCAGGTTGTTTTCGTAGATCACTTCTTCACCGGCTTTCAGCCCCGATTCGATGCTGATTTCCCGGCTGTTTTCCACACCTGTCGTCACGTATTTCCAGATGGCTTTCCCGTTTTCGTGTACGAATACTACTTTTTTGCCTTGCCGGGGCAATACCGCTGTTTTGGGGACGATGAGTTTATTCCCGATTTGCCGTTTAAGGATGATGCTGACGTTCATGCCGTCCACCAATAGGTGACCGCTGTTGTCTGCCGTAGCTTTGATTTTCACCATGCCGTTTTCATCGATCCGGGGATTCACTTCCGTCACTTTTCCGTGGAGTGTCGTCCGGTTGTTGGCATAAGGGGTCAGTTCCACATCCATCCCCTGGCGGATGTATCCGATTTCGGTTTCCAGCACATTGAAAACCACTTCCATTTTCGAGTCGTCGATCAGGGTACACACGTTTGGGTAAACCGACGATGCGTTGAACGGTTTGGCTTCCAGATCGGCAATTACCCCGTTGAACGGAGCCCGGGTGCAGATGCCGTCATATTCTTTCCGGGCCTTTTCGTAGGTATGGAGGGCCGAGGTATAGCCGCATTGCAGCATGATGGTCTGTAAGCGCTGCCGGGGAATATCGACCGTGTCTTTCAGCTCCTTGATGCCTTCGCTCATGAGGCGGTTGCGCAATTCCAGTTTCATCTTTTCCAGGGTCAGCCGGGCGTCCCGCAGTTGCTCGCCGGCTTTGTAGCTGTCCACGCGTACAATCGGGTCGCCTTGCCGGACTCTTGAACCGTTGCTCACATATACAGTGTCGATTATGTCTGCCACCAGAAAGTTCAGTGCGGCTTTTTTCCGGGCTTCGGCTTTGCCGTTGCTGATCAGTTCCATTTCGAACTGGCCGAACCGGGCTTTTTCTACGCTGACTTCTGTTTTCTCGTTTTTCTCTCCGATCCGGGCCTGGGGATTTCCGGTTTCTTGCTCAGTCTTGTCTTTGCAGTTCGTGAAGAACAGCAGAAACAATACCACGACGCCGATATAATAATTTGGGATGTTCATATACAATAATTTTGATCGTTTTTATTTATTCGGATTCACCAGAACCGGGCTTCCCCGTTTTCCCAGGTAAATATTCTTTCTTCCCGGCCGCAAGTGAGATTGCGTAGCCAGTAGAGGCCTCCTGCCGGTATTTGTTTGTATGTCAGTTCGTATTCTTCCGGCGATTGGACGCCCGATGAGATCCAGCCTTCCGGGAAGCGGTAGTAGAATAGTTCATATATGTTTCCGGGGTAGATGCCGTTTGCGTCGTTCCGGGGCAGGTAGCGGATCCGGGAGATGCTGACCGGGTGTCCGAAATCCATACCCACCCAATGCGGGATTGTCGTGTAGGTCAGGGGAGAGGAGTCGAACAGTGCCTGTACTTCGGCCGGGTCCGCTCCGATAATCCGTCCTTGTATTTCTTTGCCCCGCTGGTCGTAGAACCGCAGGTCGGCCAGATCTGCCCCCCGGAGTGACGGGGTGATGAACCGCCAGTATCTTTTTTTGTGTGTTGTATCGGAAGGGATGTAGTTATATGTTCCGCTGATTTGTGCAGGGAAGCGGAAGATGTTTCCGGTGTCTTTGAAATCTGCCCGGTCCGAGGTTTCGATGCGGCTGTCGCGGAGTTGGTCGAACCAGTAGGCGTGGGTGCTGCTGGAAGGATATTTCCGTTTTAATGTCATTGTTTGTACGGAGTCCGGATACAGGTCCAGGTGGCGGATCCGGCCGTCGGAAAGTGCGATCAGGGGAGGTGCGATCGGGCGCATTTCTTCTCCTTCGTAGTATACCGGCAGGTAAACGATGTCTTTTCCCATGTTCCGGAAGCGGACTTTTGAACCGGATACTCCGGCACAGGCGATCGGTTGCCAGCTTAAATCGTTGAAGACTGCCAGGTAGGCATGTCTGATTTTCAGGTTCCGGGGAATGCGGACCGGAATATCGGTTGTCGGGATGTACAGTGGCGTGACATCTTTGTTGAACGGATCCAGGAAGAAAGGAGGGATGTATTCGTCGTTGCAAGGGGATGGAACCGGATTGTGTGAGAATGTCCGCCGGTAGATTTTAGCTGCCCGGTAGGTCTCTGTTTGCAGGATCTGAAATGAATTTATATCCGGATCTATCCCGGCGGACCAGTAATGACGTCCGTTGCGGTTGGCGTAATGCGGAATGAAATCGATGGCCGAAGGCAGACCGATGATACGATTGGCGAATTGGTTTAGTTTACAGACGGGTATGCAGTCCATATTGAAATTTTGTAATTTTTTTTCCGGTATTTTCGATGTGAGATTTGCGGCATAAATATAGAATATATCTCTCATTTCTGTAACGGAATAGCGACAGTCTTCGTAATTTTTTATACAGTTTTCCAGTTTTGCCTGAAAGAAGGCGGTAGAATCGCGCCAGTAGTCCAAAGGTTCATTGGCTATCCGGTATGGGAGGAGATATTCTTTGAAGTTTCCGAAGTCTGTACCTTCCAGCCAGGGGAGGGTTTGCCATTGCCGGAAGGCCAGATCGATCTGATGAATCAGAAAATCGGCTCTGATGTGTTTGATGTCCTCCAGAATATGCAGTCTGTTGCGGTATTCGTAGCGGTCGAACGGAATCAGCTGAAGCAGTTTTTTTTCGTGGTAGGGAATGCCTTTTATGGTATCGATCCGGGCATAATAATCGTCCAGAAAAGGTCCTGTATAGGTGTAATGTCCGGGCATGTTCTCAATCAGAAAAACCGCCGATTGCAGTTTCAGGCTGTCTTCCGGGTTCCGGGAATAGTGTTCCAGTACTTTTTCCAGTTCTTTCCTGTTTTTTCCGCTGTAGTCTAAAGCGGCTTGCAGCCGGTCCGGTTTGCCGCATCCGGAGAATATTCCGCAGCCGATCAGTATGATACCAAATAGGAAGTTCCGCATTTTTATTTGTTTTCGATTGATTTTATATGATTTGCACACGCTTGTATTTAAGTTTTACCAGAATCTTATCCGGTTTTTTTCCCACGTAAAGACTGTTCCGTTTTTTGGGTGGGTGATGTTTCTTAATTGATATAAACAGCCGGCCGGGACGTTTCCGAAGGTAATGGTTTGGTTTTCCGCTCTTTTTTTCTCTGCTGTGTGCCAGGCTCCTTCCTGATAGTACAGCAGTTCGTATTCCTCACCGGGCCAGATGTTGTAGCCGTCGCTTTGGTTCATGTAGCGTATTTCGCTTATTTTTACCGGTTTGCCGAAATCGATGGTCAGGTTTTTTCTGATCGTTTTATATGTCAGAGGATTGTTGTCGGTCCATTGATAGAAGCCGGTGGTGTCCGGGATCAGATACCGTCCTTTTAGTTGCCGGCCGGTGGTATCCAGAAATTGCAATTCGGAAAAAACGCAATATCCCTTCGGAATTTCCACCCGCCAGAATCTTTTTTTCAGGTTCTTTGCCGGCCGGATGCTGTATAATCGGTAATGGGGGACTTCCGTGATGGTGCATGCCGTATCCGGGTTTTTAAAGTTTTCGTTGCCGGCACAGGTGAATCGTACGTTTTGCAAGTTGGTTTTGTAGTAGATGTTTTTGCTGGTATAAGGGCATAGTCTGTCCGCTTGCAGGGTGATGACCGAATCGCGGCTACCGGCCAGCGGTTGGGGAGTTCCGGCGGAGCGGAGGATGAAAGGAGGGGCTACCGGCTGCATTTGTCCGTCCGGATAGCATACGGGGAGGTATACGCAGTTTTTCCCGAGTTTTCTGAATGTGTAGCGTTTTTTTTCTTTTTTCCCGTAGGCTACCGGTTGCCATTCTTTTCCGTCGTACATGGTGAGATAGGCATACTGCAGTTTGCCGGGGGTCTCCAGGGGTAAGTTTACGTCTGCCGTATGCAGATAGAGTTCTGTCACATCTTTCAGAAAGGGGTCTCGGAAGAAGGGGGGGACATATTCATTGCTGTCTGTTGCGGGCTTGGGGTTTGCTGAAAAGGTATGCCGGTAGATTTTCCCGGACGGGGTTCCTGCCGGCGGAAGGGATTTTGCGGTCAGGCGGGAGTCGAGGGGCACTCTCCAGGAATAGTTTTCCTCATCAGGCTGACGGGCAGGGTTATAGTCCAGTGCTACCGGAATTCCTATGCGTCTGTAACGAATGAGGGACATTTTGTCCCGGCATTCCTGATTCAGGAGCATTTTTCTCAGCAATGGATCGCGGGTTGCTATCCGGGTGCGAAAGGCATAGTAACGTAAGATGTAAGAGGTCATGGAATGGAGCGAATAACGGCAGTTGTGATAATTTTCGGTTACATAAGCACGGGTATTGACTAGTGAGGAGGGGAGAGTGTCGTGGGAAAATCCGACCCATTCGTTGCCGGTGCGGTAGGGAAGCAGGTATTCGCAAAAAGTATTGAAATCCAGGTCTTCCAGCCACGGACTTTTTTCTTTCAGGCTGAATTTTTCGTCGATATGTCCGATCAGTTTTTCGGCTGTCAGTACGTGAATGTCTTCCGTTTTTTTCAGAGCGGGGCACAGTTCCGGATGTCGTACCGGGAGTTCCAGCAGTATGTCCCGTTCTTCCGGAGAAATACCGGCTGTCGAGTCTATTTTGGCCTTATAGCCGGCAATGCTGCTGCTATCCGGTCCCCAATGCCCCGGCATGTTTCCGATGAGGAAGACGGCTGCTTTCAATTTCAGGCTGTCTTCCGGATTTCCGGCGTAGTGCTCCAATACTTTTTCCAGCTCCGCCCGGTTGCTCCCGCTGGCCTGTAGTGCACTTTCCAGTCGGTTATTCTCCTGTTTTGACGGGAAGCAGCCTCCCGTCAATAATAAGAGTATTCCCCATCCTAATTTTCCTCGTATCTTCATATCTGAAATTTTGTTATCCGTCATTTTTCAATTGTTATCTGATTTTCTTGAAAAATCGATTCCACCGGTATTCTTTTGTATCCGGGTCCGTGGAAGTCAGTACTCGTACGGCTTTGCCAATGATAAATTCTTCCGGGATCAGACCGATGTACCTGGAATCCTGCGAATTCCACATTCGATCGCCTCCCATGAAGTACCAGTTGGTGCGGAATGTATAGCCGTTCATCAGACTGTCGCCGTTGTATACCCTGCCTTCCCGTTCCCGGATTTGCATGCCGCTTTCATACTCGATCATCTTTTTGTAGAGGCGGCAGGCAGTCGTATCGAGCGTGATGCGGTCGCCTTGCCGGGGGATATACAGCGGTCCCATTTCCCGTATATTCCAGTTCAGCCGGCTATCGAAGGGAATCGTACGGAAAATACCCGGAGGGAATTCTCCTTGATGGCGGGCGATCATCTGTTGCTCTTCCGGATTCCCGAATCCCCGTTTTCCGTTGATTTCATAAAAAGCATTGCGGATGCACAGGGTGTCTCCGGGAATACCGATACATCGCTTGATGTAGAAGCGGGAAAGATGCATCCGGATTTTATCCCATCCTTTGCTGTAAGGGAAATTGAATACCAGTACATCTCCGTGGCGGATGGGTGCATATCCCTTTACACGCCATGTTTCCGGTTCCGTCTGATTTTTCAGGAAATCGAAATTTTTGTACATTCTAGCTCCGAAGCTCAGTTTATTCACCACGATGAAATCCCCCGGTTCAATTGCCGGCGACATGGAGTCGCTGGGTATTGAATAGAAATCCAGGGCAAACAATCGGAGCATAAGCGCTATGAACAGAGATAGTGTAATGGCTGCCGCATATTGCAATATGGTTTTAAGGGCTTTTTTCATGAAGGTGTTTACCGGGTAATGATTTTTTTATACAGGTCCCATAATTTAGTGTCGGGCTTGGGTTTGCCGATTAGCAATACTTTGTTGTTTTCGTCTAATAAAAAGGTTTGATAAAATACATGCTTCGGTAGTTGATTTTTCTTGTTGCATTCACCTTGATAATCGTAGAAAACAGGATAATTGAATTTGTTTATTTTCAAATAAGTCTCGAATTCTTCGTAATCTTTTAAGTGGGCGTAGAATAGAAAAGCGACATTGTTACTTAAAGTGTCTATTTCCCGAATAAGTTGCTTCCATTCCATGGCCCCGAACTTACAGGCAGTACATCCCAATGTATCAATATACGTAAATATTTTATATTTCTTTGTTATTAAAGAGGAATATAGCGTGTCTGTTTCTCTTGTTTGGCAAGATGATTTTGCAGGTAAAATAATTTTACGATTATGCCATTCTAATGCCATTTGACGGGCTTCTCGTCCTTTTTTGTTCATGAGGTTGCATGATAATAGCATAATAGAGAGTGTAAATAGGATGCAGTAGTGTCTCATTATGTATTTTTAAATTGCTCAATGGTTTGTTATTCTAAAACAGCTTTGATGAAGTACGAATTTTCATTCGTTTGATTAACTCCATAAAGGATATTTGTTTGGCTGTCAACACAGAATATATCAAAATATTTATCTATTAGAAATCTTTTACTTAAAGTTAAATCCCAATTCCATCTTTGTATTTCAACGCTTTGTGCTTGGTTGTATTCGTCTAATGGTTGATTAAAAAATTGTACATAGATGTATTTTTCAGTTGCATAAGGATAGGAGAAATATAAGACAGATTTGTGACTATTGTAATCTTTAAGATTGATTTTGTAAGCAAAATCCTGAATCCGAACTTCTTTTAGAATATCACCCTTTGTATTATACAATCTAATAATAGGAAGATTTTCGTAAAATGAGCAGATAGAATCTTTAGTCGGTCGTATTACACATGATTTTGTGCATATATTATCTCGGTTATCCATTGTCTGATATGTATATTCTGATAAAGGATATTTACTGAATTGCTTAATAATATTACCATTTTTTCTATTGTATAAGGAGTATTCATTTTTTTGTAACCGATTTTCAAAGAAAAATATGGAATCGTTTATTTTTAATAAATTGTTCATAGGAAACGGGGCTATGATCTCTTTCCTTTTAATTTCTATTTCTTTACCATTAGTTGTAAATTCTGATTCATACACATAATTGGTATTCAAAAAGAATGAAGAATCTGTTTTCTCAAAATAGTAAGCATTACAATCATAGAGTTCGTTGGGCCCACGACCGAATACACCCCATTTGAAAGCTAGCTTTAAGTCCTTTTTTTGATAAAGATATAAAGGGAAATCGGCAGTTGTTTCTGTGTTTGGAAAAATAATCCATTGATCATATTCATACATTGCCATGGGGTGTTGTATATCATTCATGGGGAAACAATCTGCTTTGACGTGCTGAATTCCGAATTTTTTAAGTGTTATGTTTATTGTCTGAAATGATTCTTTTTTGCAGGAGAAACAGATCAAGTTTAGTATAAATACTATAGGTAAAATGTATCTCATCTTTCTTTGTTATAAGTTATAATAGAAGGGATATAAATTACGTACTTTATCGCATATATTTAGCATATACGTTGTATTTACTTCCCTTCTGAAGTTAAATTAATGTAATGAATACTTTATTTTGGGCAAATTGTATTCTTTTTGGGGTTGAATACTGTTGCGAAATCGCATGTTTCACAGATTCTAACCCTTGTAGATTTTCTCCCATATGAATCATATCGGTCATAACATTCTTTTGCTAGTGTTGTTTCATTGTCATTTGCTAATGCTTCCATATTTGAGAAAATTAATCCCATTGAAGAGATTTGTTTTGTGTTTACTGTTTTTACACCAATAGTAGCTAGAACTATAACAGACAAACACAATCCTATTTTTGTAATTTGTTTTTTCATTTAATTCCATTTTTAATTTAATGTTTTTTCAAGTATTGTAGCTGGTAAATTTGTACAATTCCCCCAGCCTTGCAGCGAAATTATGCGGAAAAATGTTTACATTGCAGCCTCCTTTCTTATTAGGGAGCGTCGGGGCGGAGGCTGGTGAGTTTTGGAAAATTGGGTCAGTCTCCGCCCTTTTTCTCCGGTTTAACTTTCATTATCGCTTCAAAAATATATGATTATTTTCTAAATTTGCAAAATTTAATATTCCATTTTCTACCATTACTCTTTTCGTTTTGAAGATTTTTCCCATTTGATAAATCTAAAAAATGTCGCTATTGGTATTTCATTTTTATTTATATGTTGTTTTTAAATTTGACAGCAACTACACACGGATTGTCTGTTTCCTGCATACGGGCAATGAGACTTTTTAAGTGAGAAGAAAGACGATTGTTCGTATTTTCCCATATACTACGCAGCACTGATACTTCAATGATGCCGATAAAGCAGTTATTGTCCACAC
>CAZMAE010000101.1:0-3272 GCA_964564205.1 uncultured Odoribacter sp.
ATATTAAGGCGCTGATTTGTTAATCTGTTAACAAATATCCTTTTTTCAAAAAGAATGCCCATGCTGCCGTTTAGTCAGCATGGGCATTGTCACGGGATGGTAGGTGTGACGGTGGGAACATTTAAGGCTGGAAAGAGGGAAGCACCAGCCAAACGAAACAAAACCATTATTTTGTTGAAGCACAGACCCGGAGTAGCAGAGAGGGAACGAGGGTTCGCTCTTGGCACCCGGGCAATTATTGGACTTTGTGCGAACGCAACAAAATAAAAATTTTGTTGCGTTTGGAGTATATATGTGATATACTTAATTCAGACGATGAACTGTGATGGAGTTTTCGATGTTTCTTTGGCATCGCATAAGAAGCACTGAACAAATTTCCTGGCTGCCACCGTTCCATAATATGTAATCAAACAGACAACATCTTCAATTTATGTTATCAACCAAGTTCTTTTGAAACCTTTGCTCTGTGTCCTTAGCACAGGATCGTCATTTACACCCAAATTTTCAAAAAAGTTACGAAAGGAAAAACTATTATGCGCAAATATACGGATGCACCACAAATCCTGCGAGATTTTCTGACTTATCACGAAACCATCAAGGGTCAATCCCAACTGACGATCTCTGAATACTATTTGGATCTGCGAATGTTTTTGCGTTTTATTAAGCTGATGCGTTGCGACATGCCGATTCATGCCAGATTGGATGATATTGATATTAAGGATATAGACCTGAACTTTATACGGGAAATCACAACCTCTGAGATTTTTGATTTTCTATCCTATCTGGCAAATGACAGGAATCCCGAACCGGACTCCCCTGCCCCAAATCTAGGAATCAGTGCATCTTCCCGTGCCAGAAAGCTCTCATCGATCAAGTCATTTTATAAATATCTGACAGTGAGAACCAAACAATTGCAAGAAAACCCTGTTGCGGATCTGGAATATCCCAAGCTTCGGAAAAGTCTGCCGAAGTATTTGACAATGGAGCAGGCATCGGCTCTGCTGAGCTCTGTATCAGGTACAAATGAAAAGCGGGATTATGCCATATTAATGCTCTTTTTAAACTGCGGAATACGCCGCAGTGAGCTGGTAGGATTAAACATCACTGATGTATATGAAGATAGAGTTCGAGTTATCGGTAAGGGAAACAAGGAGCGCTTTGTGTATTTTGGAACACCATGCCGAAAGGCGATTGACGCATATATGGACGAGCGCAAAAAGAAGGTGCTTACGGATAATCGGGCGCTGTTTGGTTCCAGAAACGGAAACCGCATCAGCGTTACTGCTGTACATCGTTTGGTGGATAAGGCCCTTCTGAAAGCCGGCCTTGATACAACGCAGTTTTCAGCCCATAAGCTTCGGCACACGGCTGCTACTATGATGTTATCCGGTGGTGTCGATGTCAAAACCGTCCAGGAGGTTTTAGGGCATGAAAATTTGAATACCACCCAAATCTATACGCACATCGAGAATACAGAGTTAAAAATTGCCGCTGAAGCAAATCCCCTTTCTAAGCTTGACTTTTCGGAAGAAATGGAATAAACTTGTAGGTGCAACCAAAAGTTGACAGATTATTATATTGAAAAGTTGGAAATCTTATGTCTATTGGTCAGCGGATTACAGAGCTTCGCAAACAGAATCATATTTCACAGAAGCAGCTAGCGGAAGTGCTTGGGGTCAGCCGACAGGCGGTGAGCAAGTGGGAAAATGACTTAACAAGTCCGGATACCCTGAATTTGATTCGTCTTGCGGACATTTTTGATACTGAGGTAGAGTATTTGGCAACCGGCGTAAAACCGGTTTATCAAAGTCCTCCAATTGTTGTGAATCTGGTGAAGAAGGAAGAAGTTATAGCGGAAAAAAAGATAGAAAAAGTTGTTTTGAAACCGGTTTTCCGTGTAAAATACCTGAGAAATCCTATAGAATTTGCCGCAGTTGGCATCCTGGCTTTTTTGCTTGGACTTGCGGTCGGGGCTCTTTTCTAAAATGCCCTTCCCTGCCTATATGCACAACACCGCATCGGAGAAATGAATCTCTGATGCGGTGTTTGTTTAAATTGCGGTTTCAATCGCTTCCCGAAGATTTCTTACGCGGTAGACCGTAAGCCCCTCAGGGATTTCCAGTTTTTCCACGCCACCCCGAGGGATAATACATTTTTGAAAACCAAGTCTTGCAACCTCTGCCAGGCGTTGATTCATATGGGAAACGGAACGGATCTCACCGGTCAAACCCACTTCACCGATGGCTACAAGATCATCTGGGATCACCTGATCCCGGTAAGAGGATGCCACGGCCAGTACCACAGGAAGATCAGCCCCCGGTTCATCCAGTCGAAGGCCGCCAATCACATTGATATAGGCATCAAAAACATTCAGCTTCATACCGGCGCGTTTTTCCGCAACTGCCATCAGCAGAACGGCACGGTTAAAATCAAAACCATCTGCGGCTCGCCTTGGGACATTGAAGGATGTTTTGGTGACCAATGCCTGAACCTCAGCCAACACAGGGCGAGTACCTTCCATAACACAGGCTACGCAAGTTCCGGGAGCGCCTTCCGGACGACCGGACAGAAGCATCTGCGATGGATTCGGCACTTCCTTCAAACCGGTATCCAGCATTTCGAATACACCAATCTCATTGGTGGACCCAAAACGGTTTTTGGCCGCTCGAAGTAAGCGGTACGAGGTATTCGGATCGCCCTCAAAATACAGGACACAGTCAACCATGTGTTCAAGCACCTTGGGACCGGCAATGGCACCGTCCTTGTTGATATGGCCAACGACAAAAACGGTAATTCCCTGGGATTTACTTAAGTGCATCAGTGCCATCGTGCAGTCCTTGACCTGGGATACACTCCCCGGAGCGGATTCGTTCTCTTCATTATACAGGGTTTGGATGGAATCGACGATGAGAATATCCGGCTTTATGGTTTCCGTTACCTCTAAAATATCGGAAAGCCGTGTTTCCGATAGAATATAAAGATTATCAGGAGAAACGCAAAGGCGGACAGCCCGAAGCTTTAGCTGCCGCTCACTCTCCTCCCCGGAAACATACAAAACGGTGCGTTCGCGACACAGGCTGTTGCATATTTGCAGCAGGAGGGTGGATTTGCCAATGCCGGGAGCACCGCCTACAAGGACCAGGCTGCCCGCTACAGCGCCGCCGCCCAGAACACGGTCAAGTTCCCCCATGCCGGTTGGAAAACGGATCTCCGTGTCCGTCTGAACCTCATGCAGCTTTTGCGGGGCGCGGCTGACACCAACCGGAGCAAGC
>CAZMAE010000102.1:0-9700 GCA_964564205.1 uncultured Odoribacter sp.
AGAAGGCAGGGGTGTAGATATACACTTTTTTGAGGTAGGCCGGCAGGCAGACGTTGTCCTTGAACACTCCGTCGGGGCCGGTGTAGGCGGCAAAGAGAGGAGTGACATCCGTTCGTTTAGTGTAACTGTATTCGCCTTCGATGACGGGCAGTTCGTCGTAGAGTTCAAAATAGACGCGGGCTTGCACGCCGGTATTCAAATAGGCCACTTCAAGCCCGGTAGTTTGGTTTACTGTGGAATAGTCGAAAATGTTGAAGCTTTTTTCCTCTTCCTTTTCGCCTTGGAAAATATCCTTTTCCATACATCCGCTCAATGTTGCAAGGGCGAATGCCATTCCTGTAAGGATAATCACTTTTGCTTTCATATGGAATTCTGTTTAGTTAATTTCGATAGATTGAACAAAGGTATGATGTAAGAATGAGATATACAAATATTTAAACGAGAATTTTTGTTATAATCATTCCTGTTCCTCAAATATTCCCCGCTTCCGAAACATAAATAAATTTTTTTATCCTTACCTTTGCATACACTAAAACTTTCAATTATGAAGCTAGCAATACCTACGCGCAATCATATCGTTGACGATCATTTCGGACATTGCGAATATTACACGATTTTTACAATCGGCGAAAATAACCGGATAATATGCACAGAAACCCAGGCTTCGCCCGAAGGATGCGGTTGTAAATCCAACATCGCCTCAGTATTGGAAGAAAAAGGAGTACAGTTGATGCTGGCCGGTCATATGGGAGAAGGAGCCAAAAACACCCTCGAAGCCCACCATATCCGCGTCGTCAGAGGATGCTCCGGCCCCGTCGAAAGCGTGGTGAACGATTGGCTCGAAGGAAAAATCACCGATTCAGGAGATTCCTGCAAGCATCACGACGCACAACATGAATGCTCCGCTCATCACGGAGACAAACCCTTAACTTTTAAAGTACTATGAATATCAGAATCGGAGATATCGTCAGATTCCTGACAGATAAACTGGAAGGGAAAGTTACAGCCATTGCGGACAACACAACGGTACATGTCTTCGTCGAAGAATATGGATTTGAAATTCCGGCTTCAGTAAACGACCTGGTGGTGATTCATTCGGATTTCGCCCAATCGGACAAATCCGGGCACCCCACCCCAGCCCATCAAAAACAGGTGGACGTCGCTCCGGCCGACACGGTTTATCTGGCTATCGTTCCCGACAATTTCAACAATCTTCAGGATTCCCGCTTTGAATTTTTCGTCGTCAACGACACTGCACAAACCTGTTTATTTTCCACCGCCTTCCGCAAAGACGATGTTTATAAAGGCGTTATCGCCGGGAACTGCGAACCCGGAAATGTAAGTTCCCTAGGCTCTTTCCATTTAAAAGATATCGACACCACCATCAAGGCGGTCAATATTCAGGCCATCTTTTTCCGGAAAGGATCCACCACTCTTAAGAGTCCCCTTGAGGCCGAAGTGAAAATCAATTCTGTAAATCTCTGCAAAGCGGGTGCTTACCGGCATGCCCGCTGGTTTAATTCGGTATCCCTCCTCCGCCCGCTAGGCAAAGAAAATTTCATCGAAACCGAAGAAATCGACGAACATCGGTTAAAAGAAGCTATTCAGGAAAAAAAGGTAGCCGAGGCCGACACCGTCCGCCGCCATCCCCAAAAACAAATTGTCGGCAACATCGTTGAAATTGACCTTCATTGCAATGAATTACTGGAAACTACTGCCGGCATGGAAAGTAAGGATATCCTGGAATATCAACTGGATGTTTTCCGGAAAACCATGGAGGAATACAAACTCAGGAGAGGACAAAAAATTGTGTTCATTCATGGAAAAGGAGACGGAGTACTCCGTCAGCGGATCCTTTGGGAACTGCAGACCAAATTCAAGCGCCACCACCACCAGGATGCTTCTTTCAAGCAATACGGCTACGGGGCTACGATGGTCACTATTAAATAAAATGTCGAGGGAGTTCAAAAGGAACAATAAACATGCAGAGCGATCCCCCCAAAAAACGGGATCTCCCGAAAGAAATCCCGTTTATACGTATAGATAAAGCCATCCGGCTTTCCTACTTGCTTTCCAGTTCACCGATATACCGCTCAGCATCGATGGCGGCCCGGCATCCCATACCGGCAGCAGAGATCCCCTGGCGGTAAACCGGGTCCATGATATCGCCCGCGGCAAATACGCCCGGAATGTTAGTCCGCGTGGAAGAACCCTCCGTCACAATATATCCCTGTTCGTCCACATGGACATACTTGCAGAACACTTCCGAATTGGGATGATGACCGATAGCCAGGAAAAATCCGTCTATCTTAATGTCCCTTTCACATTCGTCGGCTTCTCCTTTGCGGTACAACAGGCGGGCTCCTTCCACGCCCATATCCGAACCGATGAGTTCCAGGGTATTGTGTTCGAACAAAACTTCAATATTCGGTGTATTGAATACCCGGTTTTGCATGGCTTTCGAGGCCCTCAGATAAGGTTTCCGGACAATGAGATAAACCTTGCGGCACAAACCCGCCAGATAGGTGGCTTCCTCGCAAGCCGTATCTCCTCCGCCGACCACAGCAACGTCTTTCCCCCGATAGAAAAATCCGTCACAGGTAGCACATGCACTTACTCCCATACCACGGAACTTTTCCTCCGAAGGCAAGCCCAGATACTTGGCCGAAGCTCCCGTGGCGATAATCACCGCATCAGCTTCTATTTGCTTGGTCCCATCGATCGTCAGTTTGTGGGGATGACCCGAAAAATCAACGTCAGTGACAATTCCGAAACGGATGTCCGTACCGAAACGCTCCGCCTGACTGCGCATATCCTCCATCATGACAGGCCCCGTCACTCCCTCGGGATAGCCGGGGAAATTCTCCACTTCAGTCGTTGTCGTCAACTGCCCTCCCATTTGCAAACCCGTATACAATACAGGTTTCAAATTAGCACGAGCAGCATAGATCGCTGCCGTATATCCGGCAGGTCCCGAACCGATAATCACACACTTTATTCTCTCTACAGTATTTTCTTCTGACATAATTTTTTTAATTTTAATTTTATCCTTAAGCTCTGGCTCACAAAACTATTAATTTAAATGTTGGATTACAATATTTCTTATCGTTCAAGCGGTTAAAAAAAAGTTAAACGCCATCCACATTCTTCCATTTCACCGAATTGTCATTCGTCCAATTTTGATATACAACAATTTATCAAATCCCGAAATCTACGCCACTCTGCCACTCCGGAAGAGGACTACACCTTTTCCACAATGAAACTATCAGCAAAAATATCTACATGCAGTTCATTGATTTTAAAATCATTACATCATATTTCCGTGAAAGTTTTCACAAAACAATCTTCTTCTGAGAGTTAATTTCTATCTTTGTAAAGATACAAAAACCAAACACACAACAATTTTGTATCAAAAATGATAATCTTGAACCAAAACTATAACGTCATATGGAACTCACACCAGAAATCCGGGAAAGGCTGAAAACTGCTATGGTAAACAAAAAAGAAACCGGATATACGATAAATGCAAAACTTGGTATTTCTGCGACAACCATTGGCAATTACCTGAACGGCAAAATCAAGAAAGCCGATAAAACCAAACTGCAAGTAATTTGCGAACTTCTCGGCATCACTCTGGAATGGCTACAATACGGTCAGAATCTGGTCAAAACACCTGCCGAACCCGATAAAGAAGACTCGCAGGAAAATACGGACCAGCTTCTCAAACAGATCGTCCTGCTACTTAGCAGTAAAGACGAACAATACATCCAAATCCGCAGAGAACTGGAAAAAATCCGCACCGACATCAATGAAATCAAAAAACACAGCATGAAAGACAGAGAGGATGGCCGATAGCAATCCTTTTTCCCGGAAATTCTGAAAAACCTCTGCTGTCGTCCGCTTCCGTAACAACAAAAATCACGCCCACGATCCTGGCCAAGCTCATTCTTTACATTCCCCGGCCTGTCTTGCCAAGCTTCCTGGCAGGTCTTGGAATTTATGACCCGCTTTCACCCGATTGACACAGACAAAATTTTGACCTCAGTCTGACTTCCGCTATCTTTGTCCCCAAAAAGACAGTCTATGCATTTGTCACCGGAACTAAAATCATTCATACGCGATCACTTCCATGAAGATACCGATCGTCTATTGCTGACAGCCTCCCGTTATCCGGAAATCGACGTTCCCTTCGCCATTATGCAGATATTGTGCCGGCGGCAAATCCGCGAAAAGCTCCCCTCCTGGTTCGCCTGCGAAGATCTTATCTATCCTTCCCGGCTGTCTGCGGAGCAATGTTCTTCCGAGCAAACAGCCCGGTATAAACAAAAACTGCTGAAAGGCGGATCTTTTTGCGATTTGACAGGGGGATTAGGTGTCGACACTCATTTTTTTGCACAATCTGCTTCCCGCGCTCTTTACATTGAACGCTACCCGGACTATTGCGAGGCCGCCCGGCATAATTTTGCCGTATTGGAAACTCCCCACCTCCAGGGGGTCCTGCAGGCCGATGTCCGGACCATCGTCGGAAAACTGGAAGCCGATACGTTCTATATCGATCCGGCCAGGCGCAACCAAGCCAACCAACGCACTTTCGCATTATCAGACTGCGAGCCCGATATCCTGCAAATCAAAGACCGTTTATTGACGGCTTCCCGACGGCTAATCGTCAAAATATCGCCGATGGCCGATCCGGAACAAACCTTGAAGTTGTTGCCGGAAACCAGCGAAATCCATATTGTCGCTGTGAAAAATGAATGCAAAGAACTGCTTTTTGTCCTCGAACCGGAAGTAGAGCAAGAGAAGGGAGAAACCCGCATCCATGCCGTCAATCTGCGCTCCGGACTTCCGGCACAGGAATTCTCCTTTCAGGCCCGGGAAGAAAGAGATTGTCCACCGGCCCCAACAGCCCAACCGGGAAGTTATCTTTACGAACCCCATGCTGCCATACTCAAAAGCGGAGCTTTCAAACTGACAGCCCACCGCTATGGCTTACAAAAATTGCACCGGCACAGTCATTTATACACTTCCTCCGCTTATGTGACCGGATTTCCCGGACGCTGTTTCGCAGTTGACGAAGTTTATCCATATTCCGGGAAACAACTGAAACAGCTGGGCAAACAATTTATCCACGCCAACATAACCATCCGCAATTTCCCGCAATCCGTAGCAGACATCCGCAAGCGTACAGGCATAAAAGAAGGCGGCGACATTTATTTCTTCGCCACCACCTTAGCCAATGAACAAAAAGTCCTCATCCGAACCCATAAAGTCCCGTTCGCTCTATAAGCTCAGGGCTTTTTCTTCCTTACGGGTCTTACCGCGTTCGCGCTGTTTTTCAACGGCTTCCCATTCTTTATCTTTCCCCGCTTCTTCAACATCCCTGACTTTGTGTTCCTTTTCCCAATGCTCATTATCCTGATCCTTGCCATCGGCCACTTCGGCCGACCGGCCGGCCTCGTTTCCCTTTTCCAAGTACCAGATATGGTCGGCTACCACGCCCCATTTTTCAGCCGTCGGCACACATTTGCCGGTCAGGTCGTCCACATCCTCGGGCTTAAGCATATCGGTCGAATAAGCCGACGAAACCTTTACCACCTCTTTCAGGCTATGCGGATTGTCCAACAGCGGACACGGCCGCAAATGATTTCTGTTGAACGGCTGACGCTGTTGATAAGCCTTGAACAAAGGCGACTTCAACGCTTCGAGCAAAGAAACCTCCTTGATATTCACCGTGGAATAATGGATAAAGGCACAAGGCTCGACATCACCATTGGCATTGATGTGAAAATAATAACGTCCTCCGGCTATGCATCCCCGCACATACTCGCCGTCGTTCCAGAAATCCATGGCAAAAATCGGCTTGGTCCTGCGGAACATCCTCACTTGCTCGTACATAAACTTACGCTGCTGAGGAGTGACCATCAATTCAGGAACCGCATCGTTTCCTACCGGCATATAAGTAAAATACCACACGAAAGCCGCCCCCTTGCCGATCATAAAATCAAGGTACTCCGCAGACCCGACAACCTCCACATTCTGACGGTGATAGCAGGTGGACATCCCGAACAGTAAGCGTTTCCGCTTCAGAATCTCCATGGCTTTCATCACCGCCTGAAAAGTACCCTTTCCCCGGCGCATATCCGTTTCTTCCTCATATCCTTCTACACTGATGGCCGGAGCAAAATTACCTACACGCAACATGTCATCGGCAAAAGCCTCGTCAATCAAAGTACCGTTCGTAAAAGCCAGGAAATAACAGTCCGGATGCCGTTCGCATAAACGGATAATATCCTTTTTACGGACTAAAGGCTCTCCTCCCGAAAAAATAAACATATAAACTCCCAATTCCTTCGCCTCGGTAATAATCCGGTTCAGTGTCTCCAGGTCCATAGACATCTGATGACCGTATTCTGCAGCCCAGCAACCCGTACATTTAAGATTGCAGGCGGAGGTGGGATCCATCAATATAGTCCAGGGCACATTCACCCCGTATTTCTTGCTGGTTACTTTGATAGCGCTATTTCCGATAATGGCCGCATTGCAAATGAGAGTTTCAAACAATTTTTTCCGCACATGGGGATCCCATTCCGTGTATGCTTTTCTGACCAGTCTGGTCCAGTTGTTCTGAGGATCCTGCAAACATTTCTCAAGTTCATCCCACGACTCCCTGTAAGTACCGTCTATATCTATTTTCCGGATAATCTTCAATGCACGGGAAGCATTGACTTCCGGATCCTTTTCAACATACTTCAAAAGCTGTTTTATGGCAAAAGCCTGCATCCGATTTTTAAAAGTTTTCATATCTGTCCGTTTGGTTCATCCCCCTTAATAACGGGAAAACAACAGATAGGTTTCGGATACGATTTCCTTTTTATCACGCACTTCACCATATACACTTTCTTCCGGAAAAATTCAGCGGCATCGGGCATTTAAGGGAAACAGGCCCAAGGCAAACGACCGTCCGATCAGCGGCCTCCCTATTCCGTTCTCCGGATCACTTTGCCTGTGGAAGTTTCATAAAAACGGGCAAGATAGACAAATTCTTTAGGCATTTCGTAAGGAGTCAGCACCTGTCTCAACTTTTCGGTCCATTGCCGCTCTTCCTCCGCGGAGGCTGGCGGACCTTCGAGTACCAGAACGATCCGCTGCCCAAGACGTTCATCGGGCCTGGAAGCAATAAAAAAACGGCGGGGCAGGCCGAAGGAAATTTTATGTTCGATCGCTTCCGGAAAGAACTTAATTCCTCCCGAATTGATCACATGGTCATATCTCCCCAGCCATTCAAAATGACGGTTATCGTCCAAGCGGACCAGATCATTGGTGACCAATGGTCCGGCATACAGATGCGGAGCTTCTATCACGAGACATCCCCGCCTGTCCACAGCAAAAGTCACTCCTCTCAAAGCGGAATACAGAGCGGAACCCTCCTTTATATTCCTCAGCGCAACATGCGAAAAAGTCTCTGTCATACCGTAAGTAGCATAGCATACCGTCGGAATATCCCTCAATTGCTTTTCCAGCAACGGCGATACAGCAGCCCCCCCGATCAGCAATTGCCGGATACTCCCCAACCGGTGCTTGTCATCCGGATGCTTCACCGATTCCTCCACCTGCATCGGTACCATCGCCGCAAGGTCTATGTTTCCCCCCTCCCCGAGGGTCCTCAAAGGCCTCGAACAAACAGCTGCCGTCACCAAATCAGCCCCGGCTTCCAGCGCCCTCACCACCATCATCTTTCCGGCAATATAAGAAACGGATAAACACAGCAGCAATACGGACCGGGAACTTAAACCGAAAAATTCATTCGTCATCCGGGCCGATGCCCGCATGCCCGCCTTGCTTAAACGGATCTCCTTCGGCGCCCCGGTAGACCCCGAAGTATACCCTACAACATAAGGCCGTTCATCGAACCACTCGCACAAAAATTCCCGCAATCCGGCATTTTCCACTTGCTGCAATTGCTCCGGCAACCTGATCTCTTTTCCATTCAACAGCATAAACCTAAAAATAACTTTCGGAAGGATTCCCCTGCATTTTCTTCATTTTCAGCATACATCCCGTCCGGTAAATAAAAGAAGGCAAATTGTTTGTATACAACTGCCCTGTCCCCAACCCTTGAGGCATCCGGTTCCCCAGAGTGGCTGTCCACTGAGCCAGGGCCGCCAACCCGATATTCGATTCCAAAGCGGAAGTCACCCACCAACCAATTTCCCGTCTTCCGGCCAGGCGTATCCATTCCTCTGCCCCGGAAAATCCTCCGCACAAGGCAGGTTTCAGGATAATGTACTGAGGATTGATTTCTTCCAGCAAAGCCTGCTTTTGTAACGTGCAACCTATTCCTATCAGTTCCTCGTCCAAAGCGACAGGAATCGGGGAAATCCGGCACAGACGGGCCATCTCCTGCCATTGCCCCGCACGGATAGGTTGCTCGATAGAATGTAAGCCGAATCTACTCAAAGCCTCCAGACGTTCCAATGCTACCTCCGGTGCAAAAGCCCCGTTGGCATCTACCCGCAACTCCACATCCCGGACGCTGAACTGCCGACGGATATCATGCAACAACGACAACTCCGCATCAAAATCGATTGCCCCGATTTTCAATTTGATGCAACGGAAACCGGCATCGAGCTTTTCCCGGATACGCCGTTGCATAACATCACGGTCTCCCATCCACACCAAGCCGTTGATTTCAATTTCCTTTTCGCCCTCAGTGAAATCCGAGGGGAAATAAATCCTCCGTCCCCCGTTGCGTAAATCCGCCAAAGCCATCTCCACCCCGAAGCGGATGGAACTCCACTCCGACAAGTCCATCGTATCCACCCGGCCGATGTCACAGCATACTTTATGCAATTTAGCTTCATACTCCGGACGGTCGTCTGCACTCAGTCCCCTAAACAAAGCACATTCCCCAATGCCCGTCACCTCCGGACACTGCTCCTCCCAAATCCGGATGAACCAAGTCTCCTTTTCCGTCAGTATTCCCCGCGAAGTACCCGCCGGTTCTTTAAAACGGAGCAAATATTTTTGATAAGCTGCCTTTAACATATTCCCTCGTTATTGAACTCTGTATTCTCCCATCATTTCCCCTCCGCCATCGTCCGTTTACCGTTGTTCATAACCGGAAGCGGATTAGGGAAATTTCGGAAACTGTTCAAAATCCGGATCCCGTTTTTCCAGGAAAGCGTTCTTCCCTTCCTGTGCCTCCGCCATCAGATAATACATCAGCGTAGCATCCCCGGCAAACTCCATCAGCCCGTGCTGTCCGTCCAGTTCTGCATTTAAAGCCCGCTTGATCATCCGGATGGCCATGGGGCTACGTTTCATAATCGTCCGGCACCATTCCACCGTTTCATCCTCTAACCGTTCCAGGGGCACCACTTTATTCACCATGCCCATTTCCTCCGCTTCGCGTGCTGTATACTGACGGCAAAGGAACCAGATCTCCCGGGCTTTTTTTTGTCCCACACAACGGGCCAGATAAGAAGAACCGAAACCTCCGTCAAAACTCCCCACTTTCGGACCTGTCTGACCGAAACGGGCATTCTCAGAAGCAATGGTCAGGTCGCAAACCACGTGCAACACATGACCGCCGCCTATAGCATATCCGTTGACCATCGCAATCACCGGTTTCGGCAACGAGCGGATAGCCTTATGCAGATCGAGTACATTCAGCCGCGGCACCCCATCCTCGTCGATATAG
>CAZMAE010000103.1:0-2435 GCA_964564205.1 uncultured Odoribacter sp.
GGGATGTTCCCACCGCCGCGACCGGCTCGACCGCCGTATCGTGCGCGAAGTCCGTCGGGGCCGTGCCGCCTGCCGGGGCAGTGTCAGCGCCGATGCCGACCTGCGGCGGGGCTTGATCGACAATCCCTCTGATGCCCGTGCCGGACGGGCCGGCGAACCGTGGCCGCGTCTGAAAGGCAAGGCCTCGGGACGTCTCAAAGACAGCGACGGCGACGGTATGCCCGACCGTTGGGAGCGTGCCCGTGGCCTCAATCCCGCCGACCCTGCCGACGGCCGTGCCACGATGCTCAGCCCCGAAGGCTACACCCATCTGGAACTCTACCTGAACGAACTGGTCAAATAAAACGGAATTATTTAATTTAATCTTGTATATTTAAGAACATATGCTTATATTTGCATCGTAATCAATTAACAAAACAGAGTTAATGACTTACTTCGAGTTTACGAAGATGTTTCCTGATGAAAACAGCGCGATAGATTTCATCGTTGCAGCAAAGTACAAGGAGGGTTATGTTTGCCCGAAATGCAGAAGCATACATAAAGGCATATATCACCAAAAATATAATCATCGCTTTCTCTACTGCAACAACTGCAAGAGCGAGTTTTCCGCATTGAAAGGCACTATCTTCGAAAACACCCACCTCGACCTGCGTATGTGGCTTTATGCAATCAACCTCGTGAATGTCTCCCGCAAGGGAATTTCTGCATTGCAACTGCAAAGGGAGACGGGTATCGGTTCTTACCCATCCGCCTGGAGAATGCTGCACCAGATACGCAAGGCGATGGAGAACGAGGCGGCGTTTATGGCTCTTGTCAGTCATGCAGTGAAATAATAAGCAAAAAGAAATGGAAACTTTTATAGATAATAAAGGAACGAGAACTACACTTTATTTAGGGGACTGTTGTGAGATACTGCGCGATATACCCGAAAATTCTGTGGACTTGATCGTCACCTCTCCACCGTATGCGGACCAGCGTAAGAACACCTATGGCGGAATACCCGTCAATGAATATGTGCGGTGGTTTCTTCCTATATCAAAAGAACTTCTGCGGGTACTCAAACCGACCGGCACATTTATCCTGAACATTAAGGAGAAGGTAGTGAACGGGGAGCGGAGCACCTATGTGTTGGAACTGATACTTGAAATGAAGAAGCAAGGCTGGCTATGGACCGAGGAGTTTATCTGGCACAAGAAAAACTGCTATCCGGGCAAGTGGCCCAACCGTTTCCGCGATGCGTGGGAAAGACTGCTTCAATTCAATAAGAGCAGGCATTTCAATATGTATCAGGAATCCGTTATGATACCGACCGGAGATTGGGCGAAAACCCGATTGAAGAATTTAAGCGAAACGGATTTGCAACGGGATAATTCAAAGGTGAGGAGCGGATTCGGGAAGAATATATCGAATTGGATAGGACGCGATATGGCATATCCGAGCAATGTGTTGTATATGGCAACGGAGTGCGGAAACAAGAGTCACAGTGCAGCATTCCCCATGTCTTTGCCGGAATGGTTCATCAAGTTGTTCACGAGGGAGGGAGATGTCGTTCTTGACCCGTTTATGGGAAGCGGAACAACAAACTTGTGTGCATTGGGAATGAAAAGAAACAACATTGGAATTGATATACTTCCGGAATATGTGCAGCAAGTAAAATCATTGATTGAAGAACGTAATAACTTACAGATATGAACGCAGAATTGAGGCAACAGGTGACTGACTATGTAGAGAAAAATATATCCACATTTCATCAATCACGGATTAGCAAATTGGGAACCCTTTCCCTTGATACCGTTTTGAAGAAAAAGAACCCGTATCTGTTCAAGGCCAAATATCTGCTGACCGCAGGGGATATTGTCAAGAGTTTGGCGGATGCTTTCATCTCCTCAGCGGAGGAGACCATCTTCGGGGATTGGCTGGAGGGACTTGCCATATTTGTTTGCGGGAAAGTATATGGAGGACGAAAATCCACGACTAAAGGTGTGGATTTGGAGTTTGACAAGAATGGAGTAAGATACATCGTTTCAATAAAGTCAGGGCCGAACTGGGGGAACAGCACTCAAATAAGCCGGATGTGTGACGACTTTAAGACCGCCAAACGAACACTGCGGACAAGCCGTTCGGGATTGTTGATACAAGCCGTGAACGGATGTTGCTATGGCAAGGATAACAACCCCGACAAAGGGGATTATTTCAAATACTGCGGACAAGATTTCTGGTACTTCATTTCCGGTGAAAAAACGCTTTACACGGATATTCTTGAGCCGTTGGCTACAGACGCAAAGAAAAAGAACGAGGAGTTTCAGATCGAATATGTAAAAATGATCAACAAACTCTCTAAAGATTTCATAACGCGATATTGTGACGTTGCGGGTAACATTGACTGGACTAAAATAATGGAGATAAATTCAGCAAGTAAATCATTGAAATGATGG
>CAZMAE010000104.1:0-7585 GCA_964564205.1 uncultured Odoribacter sp.
CTGGTGGACATGGCAGACACCACGCGAAACGTCCCCGCCCTCTTTGCCGATGTTGCCTGGAATCGCAAGCGCAACGCTAGCCTTGTACAAAGCAGCATCTTCGAGCCTTTCGAACCTTATTCTCCCGATAAAACGTATGCCAAAAACCTGCCGTCGGAACAAGAGCGTGAAATCATAAACTACTCAGGACGAAAATATATACTCACCAAAGCCGAAAATGTAGCCGACAGCATAGCACATCTGGAAGCCGACGATGTCGCTATAGTGCGTGCCGCATATATCAATACCCTCGGCTCGATACGGGAGTGGATGGACAATCACATTATAAGGACCGACCATCACTTGGAAACAAGATTTTGGAGCTATGTGCCCGAGACGCGCCTGGGGTATATAAGCGGACATATCGTTTCACGATTCGCCGATGCCTATTCTCGGTATAAGGCATACTGTGTTGCCCTTTCCGCCTACTACGACGACCCCGAACTTAACGCCAATTTAAGGGATATGCTGGCCGAGGTCGAAGTTTACGAAAAAGAAGCGCTCGACGCATATGCCGATTTCAACGACTGGCGGCTTAAAAAAAATGCCGAAATCAGAGAGCAAAACCGTAAATACCGCGAACGCCGCGAGCGAATAGCCAAGGCACTCGAGAAGGTAAGGCGAATCGATGAATTCCAGGCCGAGCTCGCCAAGGCACAAGCCATCGTGAAAGAAGGCGAGGCACGTCGGGCGGCAAAAAGCCAGGCATCAGCCGTCAAAGGAAGCGGTACCGGAGGTTCCAGCATGGCAGCCTCGTCCGGCATCGACAACTCAGGCACCGACAACTCCGATCGCAAGGCTTTCCTAAAAGGTCAGATCATAGAGTGGAAGAACAAACTCAAGAAAGCAGAGGCCTCTTTGGAAAAAGAAATTGCTTCGGGCAGCGATGACGACTGGCAGAAGCAACGAGTGGTTGAAAGCAAGCGCAAAACCGTCAACGAATGTCTCGAAATGATACGAGGATTTGAGGCCGAACTCAATTCGCTCAAGTAACAAATGAACAAATTTGTCGAGTTCTGTATCCCGGAGAGGCGAAGAAGATAATTGACCGTTATAAGGGCAAAGACAGTCACATCTCGGTCAGCGAGCATCAGCGAAAGACAAACTGCCATTACTTCTTCGACGTGAATATGCCTAAACTTGACAAGACTACAGGCATAAAGCAACTCATCTACTATTCGGTCCGAAAGTCATTCTCTCAACACACATTCGACCTCGGAATCAGCACAAGCATAATTGACTTCATTCTGGATCATAGAGTTGATGAGGACGACACATCACTCTACTCTTACATATCTGTAACACTGAGTCAGTATAAGAACCGATACACAATTTAATTTGAAACAGGTTTTGGAAAGAAACAAAATTCTTTTTTACCTTTGTGAATTTCGGAAAACAAATATCCTATCATCTATCATGAAAAGAATTATTTTTTCATTCCTGACGCTTTTACCACTATTGGTATTCGGTCAAAAAGCTAAAATCGATTTTCAGGAAACGTCCCATCATTTCGGGACCATTGCCGAAGGAAACGGAAAAGTCAGTTATGATTTCAGATTCAAAAATACGGGCAAAGCACCCCTGATTCTGACCAACGTACGTGCCGGCTGCGGCTGTACGGTGCCTATGTGGAGCAATACCCCCATACTTCCCGGTGGCGAAGGAAGTATCCGGGTGACATTCGACCCACGCCAACGTCCGGGAGCTTTCATCAAAAGCATCACAGTGAATTCCAATGCCGAAAATCCGGTAGTATCGCTCACCATCCGGGGGAAAGTAAGCCTCAAACCCAAGGGGCCCTATAGCAATTACCCTTCTGCATTCGGAAAAGTAAAAGCAACAACAAATGTCCTCAATCTGGGAACCGTCCCTTATACCCAGATCGTGCACAAGGAAATTGAAATCATCAATACGGACTCTAAGCCGGCCCGCTTGCGAATAGCTTCTTCCTCTCCGTATATCAGTGCAGACGTTACTCCTTCCCTGCTGAAAAAAGACGGAAAAGGCAAAATCAGCATATCTTATGATGCCAATCAGGTGAACGATTGGGGAACCGTTCACGGTCTGGTTACAATTGAAATCAACGATAAAAACCGGTATGAACTTAAGATCATAGCCAATATTCAGGAAGATTTTTCCCAATACCAGGACAATTTTGAATCCGCGCCTCAAATCAGCTTACCGGAAACCGAAGCCACTTTAAGGGAGTTGTCTCCGAATACATCCTACACCCACGACATCATCCTCCAAAATGAAGGAAAATCGGAACTGATCATCCGGAAAATCAAGACCTCCCATCCGATGGCCTCTGTTCACCTTAGCAAGCCCTCTATCAAACCGGGCAAAAAAGCAAAAGCCAGCATCCATTTTAAAACCACAGTTCCCGAATTGACCCAACTCATCCAGTTCATCACTAATGATCCGGTCCATCCGACAGTCACTTACAAACTGACCGCCTCCACCAAATCCCCAAGCCCCAGATAAACGATAACATCATGAAATATGCACTTCTCATTCTCCTGCTGTTTTTCCTGTCTCCCGTTTACAGCCAGGGAATCCTGTTCTTTGAAAACAAGAACATCCGTCCGGGAACCATAAAAGCCGTCGAACGACCAGTGATCCAAACCATTCCCGTCAAAAACACAGGCAACCGTCCGGTCATCATTACACAGATATCGCCCATGACGATGCAGATAAAAGCGGAATGGGACAAGCGTCCTATACTGCCGGGAAAAACGGGAGAAATCCGGCTCATTTTTACCCCGACCAAGCTGCCGGAAAATTTCAGCTACGATATTATCGTCTATTCGAATGCCGAAAACAAGCGCCAAGAGCTGAACTTTTCCGGGCACATCACCGACAATCCCGAGCAACCCTATTTGCTATATAAATACAACCTCGACGGTCTGAGATTCAAAACCACCAACCTGAATCTGAACAAGGTATATACGTGGGAAAAAAGAACCGATACCCTTTATTACTATAATACCCGGAAAGAAGAAGTAAGTGTCGGAATCCATTACCAGCCTCCCTACATTACCACCACCTTCCTTCCGGGAAAGGTGAAACCCGGCCAGCAAGGCTGTATTATCATTACTTACGATGCTCCTCAAAAGAACGACTATGGGTATCATTACGAAAATCTGATCCTTTCGATCAATCAATCCCGGGATTACAAAAACCGCCTGGGCATAACGGCCAATCTGATAGAAGATTTCAGCAGATTAAGCCCCCGGGAAAGGGAGAACGCTCCGGTTGCCACTTTCGAAAAAAAGGAAATCAGCTTCGGCGAACTACAATCCGGAGAAAAAGCCAATTGTGATTTTGTCCTGACGAACACCGGAAAAAGCACTTTGTTCATCCGGAAAACGAAGGCAAGCTGCGGATGTACGGCGATCACCCTGGGAGATCAAAGCCTGGAGGCCGGAGAATCCACCACCATACGCACCACTTTCGATTCCACCGGCAAAACCGGCCGCCAATTCAAGTCGGTCACCATTATCACCAACGACCCCGAGCATCCTGAGACCATACTGACCATCAACGGAACCATCAGGCAAAAAGAACCTGGCTACAAACACAAGCAGAAATGATTTATCCGGAAAATTTTGAAAGTAAAATCAAGTTCGACAAAATCAGACAACTCATCAAAGGACATTGTCTGAGCGATATGGGAAGGGAATTGACAGCGGAGATGAATTTTTCTTCGGATGCTTCCGTCATCGGGGAAAAGTTGGAAGAAACCCGGGAATTTATGGCCATCCTCGGAGAAGAAGAAGTATTTCCGGGCGATCATTTCCGCGACGCCCGTCCTTTTCTGAGTAAAATCCGGATTGAAGGATTATTCCTGGAAATCCCCGAATTGGTAGCCCTTAAAAACTCACTGGAATCCCTGACCGCCATCGTGCGTTTTTTCAAAGGCAAAACAGAACGCTACCCTTTGCTGACAGCAAAAGCCGGTGAAATTCAACTTTTTCCCTACATATCACAACGGCTGGATGCCATCGTAACCCGCCACGGCACGATCAAGGACAATGCCTCTCCGGAATTGAACGAAATCCGTCATCAGTTGCAACGCAAACAAGCCGGTATATCCAAACGGATGCAAAGCCTGCTCCAGCAAGCCCAGAGCGAAGGATGGGCCGACAAAGAGAGTGCCATCGCCATCCGCGACGGCAGGATGGTCATTCCTGTTCCCTCTGCCTATAAACGGAAAATCAACGGCATCGTGCACGACGAATCGGCAACCGGCAAAACCTCGTATATCGAACCGGCCGAGATTGTCGAAACCAATAATGAAATCCGGGAACTCGAACTGGAGGAAAAACGGGAAATCACCCGCATATTACGGAAATTTGCCGATGAGCTCCGCCCCTATATCGACGACCTGCTTCCCGCTTATGATTTTCTGGCCTACATCGATTTTGTCCGCGCCAAAGCTGCATTTTCCAAATCCATCGAAGCCATTGTCCCTGTTTTCAGCCAGCGGGCCGAAATGCTTTGGTATCAGGCCAAGCACCCCTTATTGTGGCTAAGCCTGAAGAATAACGGCAAAACATTGGTACCCCTGAATCTGGAAGTGAATGAAGAGCAGCGGATCATTCTGATTTCCGGTCCCAATGCCGGAGGGAAATCGGTATGTCTGCAAACAGCCGGACTCCTGCAATATATGTTTCAGTGCGGGCTTCCCGTTCCGGTCAGCGAGGCCAGCAAATTCGGCATATTCCGCAACATCCTGATCGACATGGGTGACGAACAATCCATTGAAAATGATCTGAGTACCTATAGTTCGCACCTGATTAACATGAAAAATTTCGTGCGTTACGGAAATGCTGATTCCCTGATACTAATCGATGAATTCGGCACGGGTACGGAGCCCATGCTTGGAGGTGCCATTGCCGAAGCCATACTGACTGCCCTGAACAAAGCGGAAGTGCGGGGAGTCATCACCACCCACTACACCAACCTCAAGCATTTTGCCGCCGAAACGCCAGGAATTGCTAACGGGGCTATGCTTTACGACAGTCATCAGATGTTACCGTTGTTTGAATTGAGAATCGGCAAACCCGGTTCTTCCTTCGCTTTTGAAATAGCCAGAAAAATAGGCCTACCCAAGGAAATTCTGGATGACGCTGCCTCGAAAATCGGGGAAGACATCATCAACTACGACAAACATTTGAAAGACATTGCACGGGATAAACGCTATTGGGAAGAGAAACGCCGCAAAATACACGAAAACGAGAAACGCCTGGACGAAGTGGTGGAAAAATACAGCAATGAACTCACCGAAACTTCACGCATACGGAAAGAAATCATCCGCGACGCACAAGCACAAGCCCGGGAAATCATAGACTCTGCCAATAAGACCATCGAAAGGACCATACGGGAAATACGCGAGAATCAGGCAGAAAAAGAAAAAACCAGACAACTCCGGCAACAAATGGAAACGGAAAAACAACGCATATTATCGGAAGCAGCCAGTGAGGAAGAAGAGCGTATCCGGAAAAAAATGGAAAAACTGAAAAACCGGGGGAAAAAGAAAAAAGAAAAGACAGCCCAAACGGAAACCAACACCCTATCCTCGCCACAGGCTGTCAGAGAAGTTGTCTTCCGGACAGGAGACCTGGTGATTCTCCCCAACAAAGCGATCGGTGAGATCCTCGGTTTGGACGAAAAAAATGCAACAATAGCATTGGGGAATCTGAAAACCAACGTGAAAATATCCCAGCTTAAAAAAATATCTGCCTCTCAGGCAAAGAAAATTGTCCCACCTCAGCCACAGGCTTCCTATGCCAATATCCGGGAGAATATCAGCCAAAAAAGAATGAATTTCAAACCGGACATCGACCTGAGGGGACTGCGTGGGGACGAGGCTTTGCAACGGGTTATCAGCTTTCTCGACGAAGCCGTTATGCTCAATTATAAAGAAGTCCGGCTTTTGCACGGAACAGGAACCGGGGCTTTGCGCCAACTGCTCAGGCAATACCTCGGCACCAACCCGCTGGTTGCCTCATACGCAGACGAACAGGTGCAACTCGGCGGGGCAGGCATTACGGTTGTACACCTGGACATTTAACAACCGCCACCCATGAAGGAACCGGACTCACCGGGCAATCAGACAGTCCACGGTGAGCGGACGAAGCACGGGACCGGCCAAGTCCCCGTCCGCCCTCATCATAACGAATAGACAATAGGCATCACATGGCCTTGCGGATCTATCGGCTCGGGAGTTATAAAATGGAAGTAATACCACCAGGTGTTCTTATATTCTTTCATCATCTGCGGAGCCTCAAGCTTTTTGCTTTTGCAGATCTGATACAAAGAGTTGTATTCGCTGAATCTTTGCCTGACATCCGGATCGATGGGATAATTTTTAGCAGCCAGATACCGGTCGCCCACTTCTATCGCCACCAATACGGCTTCCTGATAAATCCGCGGCAACTGTACTTTATTTGTGGGATATATGATCCGCATCAATTGTGAAAATTTGCCTAATTCCTTATTCAGCAACAAACCGCACAACAGATATTCCGATACGATTTCTTTGCTTTTTCCTGCATCCAAAATTCTCGCCATATCCGACAAAAAAGGACGTCCGCCGATAAAAAAATCGATTTTATCTTCGGATGGCCATTGTTCTGCCGTGACATCGTCCCACAATCGGCGCTGTTCGCGGCACCATGATCCGAAGCCGACAGCATTTTCCAGTACGGCCAGATATTTTTCCGTAAGCAATGAATCCCGTTTCAGCCGGTTTAATTCAATCAACCGCTTCAGTGTCCTGAAATCCATACCCTGAGGTGAGGCTACTGCAGCCTGAAAAGTCCAATGGATGGCTTCGTTCGGAATTTTCAAAGCAACATATAAATGGCTTCCCAGCATACTGATCTCATAAGACATGTCCCGGGGCAGATACAAGCCGCCGATGCCCCACTCTGCCGGATATTCCAACAGCTGCTCCCCCAATTTTCCCTGATTAGCCAAAGCCAAATGGACTAAAAATATTTCCTTTCTCTCCGGCTTACCGATCCGGGCTCCGTATTTCAGCACCTCATCCCATTTCCCCGCATCCGCCGCCAGCTCCATCCTGAGAAAACGTTCAGCCTTCCAGTTATAAACGCAGGCAAAAGCGATAAAAGCTCCCGCCATCGCCAAGGCCAGCTCCAATCCCGCCCGTTTCCGGCCCTTACAAAGCCGGAAACCGATCTGATCTCCCAACCATAGAATCAAAAGATACCCATACACAAGGATTCTCAGCCAACCATCTGCCGATTGCAAGGAAATGAAAGCTCCGTCCGGTCCGGTCCAAACCCATTTGCGCCAAATCCACGGAACAAGAAAGGACAACATTAACCACCACAACACAATACCCCATCGCCCCTTACCTTTTCCCCGCCATCCTTCAACCAGGGCCAGATTGATATACAGGATAAAAATACCCGTATCCCCTAACATCAGCAATGCGGCCGGAGCAATCAGCATAAACAGCCCGTACCGCCAGCCTCTGTGCCTCAACCGTAAATACAGCAGGATGAATATCTAAAAC
>CAZMAE010000105.1:0-29858 GCA_964564205.1 uncultured Odoribacter sp.
ATGACCAAATTATATCATTCATAATAAAATATTAGGGAGTTATATACATATTTATATCTATAAACGTACATTTAGGGTGAACATGTATATAAACACTTGAAGCAAATTTGAAATATTTAACTATATAACAAAGGTCAAAAATATTTTCTAATATTATGACATCAAGACGCATAAGATTTATTAAGTACGAGTACATTCTCCATAATTATTCAATGCTTTTGCATCTCGGTATACTTGGATTATTTCATTGCATATTCGCTGTAAATCTTCTTGATGTTCTTTATTTCCAGAATTATAACCAGTACCTAGTTTATTCATTAAAATATCTTCTAAACATTTTGTTAATTGCTGACGACTCCCTATAGCTCGAAGAATATAAGGAATATATCCCTTATATTCATCTAAAGCGATATTTTCTGGCACTTCAAGAGGATTCCAATATGCCAAAATACGATTCATTTTTTCAATAATTTTTTCCATTTTGCATTATTCAAATGGTATAAAAAAACCTTTATTTATTCCTTTCATTGTACCAGGGGAATCACTATATACAGTAACAATTTCACTTTTTGAATTAATAATAACAACATTTCTTCCTAAAGTATAGCGGGTTTGAGCCCCATACCTACCCATAGCTTTAACTGAACTCCCTTTTCTAATAATTTTCAAAATATCAGGAGTTTTAAAACCTCTCGTTATTGTTTGATGTACTGCATGTGATTTAAATCCCTTAATAACATTTTCTGTATTTGTTGATTCCGCCATTTTTCCGGCAATACCTTGCCATCCCAAAAGACCTGCACTTACCCCTGCCACAACCAACTCCGGATTCGTCCACTGGCTCAATCCTTCACTAAAGCCCATCTTGAACGAATTTTCCAAGGTCGGTTTCAACAAGTAGGCCGCCGCAGCATTACGCGACCATTTGCTGTTGAACATGTCCAAGGCAAAGAGTTCCTTCTCACTGAACTGAATGTCAGCCAACCCGAATTCACCCTTCCAGTAGTCGTTCCAGCCTCGGGAGTTCAACCGCCCAGGATCCCAAAGGGTCGATTTCAGGACAGAAAGAAATTCAGACATACGGTCCGCAGGCACACGTACCACATCATCACTGCCGTCATCCGTCTGAAGGATCACATTATTGTACTGATCGATGTAATGCGTATCCCACTTCCCGTCTTTGTCGACTAACAAGAGAGGATTGTTACTGCAATAATGGTAGGGGGTCAACGCGAAACGGCTTCCCGATTCAGGATCTGCACAGAACCACCGTCCCAATCCCGCATCGTACATCCGGGCGCCGTAGTCCAGATAACCCAAATCTCCGGTCGTCTGCCATTCCTTCCCGTTATACTTCCAACGGTTTGTACTTTGCGCATAGTCACCGCGTACATGACGGGCGCCGAAAGGATAGTAGTCGTTCCGTTCCTTCACCGTTCCCGCCGCATCCACAATCACCCGCACGCTCCCCAAATGGTCTGTCAGAAAGTAGTCCGCCTCCTGCGTGCCGTTGTCGTTCAGCCGGATGACGCCATCGCCGAACAACGCTTCGCTCAATTGTAAGCCACTGCCGCTTTTCCTGTATATCAAAGAACCCACGTATTCGAAGCCGTCAGAGCCGCTGCCGTTGCGCACACCCAACTTTGTGCCGTCGGCCAGCCACGTATAAGCGGCCGTCACTGTGCTCCCCGTCCGGACTTCGCTCACCAAATTTAAGACATTATAACTGAAATTCAAAGATTTTCGGCTATCATTTGACAAATTGCCGTTGACATCGTAGCTGTAACTGCCCGATACAACACTGCCGTTCCAACGGGCCGCATTTCCTCCCTCCGGGGTTTCGTAACGGAGCCGCATTCGGAAAGGGGCGCTCGTCTTGCCCGTCAGACGGCCGTGGGTGTCGTAGTCGTAGCGGTAGGCATAGCGACTTCCGGTTCTTTTTCCGGTGTATTTCCGGTGTTCTCCCGGATTATCGCCGATTCAACTCCGATACACCTCCGTTATAACTCCCATTGGGATGGGCGATAAAAGGAGGATGAAAAGGGGAGGTTTCAGGAGTGTTGCCTGTCAGGAGCGGAAGAACAGCCGGAGAAACGTGTCACACCGCCTGCTCGATGAAATTCGTGTCTGTCTGTGAAATATTCTCAAATAAGCCTAAGTCGCTTTGATTTGGAAAGGATTCTTGTATTTTTGCCGGTAAAAGCGTAAAAGGGTTAACAAATGCCTGGTTTTTAACGTATTCCTCTCAAAATTTTAAAAAAGATGAGGAATAGAGTTTGGATTTGGGGATTTGGGTTATTGGCGGTGGGTTATCTCACGGCGGGGGTAAAGTTGGAAAAGAATTTGCTTTATGACCGGCATACATTGCAGGACACCTATGAGTATAAAGGGAAAGGACGTTGTTTCCAATGGGACAAGATCAGTGCGATGATCGATTCTTTATTGATTTTTGAAGATAAATCGAGAGTTTTCGGTGTACTGAGTAATTACCGGAATGAAAATGGTTGGGCGCCCGTTGCGGATTCTGCAAGCCAGCATGTTCGCTATCGTGTGATGCAGGACAAATACGGGGTTAAGCGGAATCAGTCGGTGCCTTTGTATGCTCCGGAACGGATGGCAGTCCCTGAACGGTATGGGCGGGATGGATTGTTGGTGGCTATCGACAGGGATTCTGCGGATTGTTTCTGGGTGAGATTGCCTGAGTCCGGGAGAGTATGGGTGGTTCCGGATAAATACGTGGATCGTTTGGGTGGTGCTGATTTCAGGAAACTGGTTTTTGTGGACCGGATCAATCAGAATGTTGCTGCCATCGAACAGGGTGATTCCACTTGGCTGATCCGGAGTATGAATCCGGTCACTACGGGGGTGAACCGGCCTCCTTATTATTGGGAAACGCCTGTCGGTATATATGTAGTGAGGAAAAAACTCGAAAAGATGTATTATTTGCGGGATGGGAAAGGAGAATTGGCGGGTTATGCGCCCTGGGCATCCCGTTTTTCAGGCGGAGCTTACCTGCATGGCGTTCCGGTGGCTTATCCCCGTAAAACCGTTTATGAGTTCAGCTGGTCGTTGGGGACGGTTCCCCGGTCTCACATGTGTGTGAGGAATGCGACCTCTCATGCAAAATTCCTGTATGACTGGGCTCCCGTGGGTGAGGCTTTGGTTATTGTTTTTGATTGATAAAGATGAAGAGAATTTGTTGTTTGGCGATGATTGTGTTATGGAGCATGGGCGGGGTTAAGGCGGATATCCGTTTGCCGGAAGCGGTAAAGATTGAAAGTAAGCGGTTGTATCAAATATTAGAGCTGGAAGAAGTCATCGGTTTGCAGGCTTTTCAACAGGCATTGGCCGGATATCTCCGCTATGATGACGGAGGGAAGGGGTTGCTGGTTGTGATCGATTTTACCCGTCCTTCCACAGTAGAAAGATTTTGCGTGATAGACTTACTGCATTTGAAGGTTTTATACAAGTCGCATGTTGCTCATGGGAGAAGGAGCGGGGGGAATTATGCCGTTTCTTTTTCCAACCAACCGGGTTCATTCATGAGTTCTTTGGGTTTTTTCCGTACCGGAAATACCTATTACGGCAAAAACGGCTACTCCCTCTGGTTGGATGGATTGGAGCAGGGGATCAACGACAAGGCCAGGGAGCGGGCTATCGTCATTCACGGTGCTCCCTATGCCGATCCTTTGGTGTTGAAAGGACAGAAACGTTTGGGGCGTAGCCTGGGGTGTCCGGCTCTTCCGCCGGCGATCAGCGGAGAAGTGATAGAGGCGATCAAAGAGGGGACGATCCTCTATATTTATGGACAAAATAAAGTGTAGCGGATTCGGGGATGGAAATGTTTTTCTTGTTGATAGGGGAAGGGAGTGACCCCTATGGCGGCTAATCCCTGAATGTTATATTGTAACTGTCTGATTATTATAAATGAAAGTATTTCTATTTACACTTTTAATTGTCAATTAATTCACTTAGATTTGCACTGATTTTCAAACTTTATAAATCGATATCAACTGACAGAAATGAGAAAATGGAGTATTGATGATTCAGCAGAGCTGTATAATATCAACGGTTGGGGGCTGAACTATTTTTCGATTAACGAAAAAGGGCATGTTGCGGTCACTCCGAAGGCCAACGGTCCTTCAATTGATTTAAAAGAGCTCATGGAGGAGTTGCAGGTGCGTGATGTTGAGGCTCCGGTGCTTTTGAGATTTCCCGATATTCTGGACAACCGGATTGAAAAAATATCCAATTGTTTTGAAATCGCAGCTCGTGAATACGGATATACGGCGAAAAATTTCATCATTTATCCGATAAAGGTCAATCAGATGCGTCCTGTTGTAGAGGAGATTGTGAGTCATGGCAATAAATTCAACATCGGCCTGGAAGCTGGCTCTAAGCCGGAGTTGCATGCTGTTTTGTCCATTGATATCGATGACGAGGCGATGATTATCTGCAATGGCTATAAGGATGAAAGCTATATCGAACTGGCCTTGCTGGCGCAGAAAATGGGACGGCGTATTTTTTTGGTGGTGGAGAAATTGATAGAGCTGAAAACGATAGCCCGTTTGGCAAAGAAAATGGGGGTACGGCCCAATATCGGCATACGGATTAAGTTAGCCAGTTCGGGGAGTGGAAAATGGGAGGAATCCGGCGGGGACGTCAGCAAATTCGGTGTCAATTCGAGTGAACTGCTGGAAGCTTTGGAGATCCTGGAAAAAAATAAACTGGCCGATTGCCTGCAGTTGATCCATTTCCATATAGGTAGTCAGGTGACGAATATTCGCCGCATCAAAACTGCATTGAAGGAAGCCTCTCAATTTTATGTAGAGCTTAAGCGGATGGGATACAACATTAACTTCGTGGATATTGGCGGAGGTTTGGGGGTGGATTATGACGGCACCCGTTCGGCAACCTCCAACAGCATGAATTATTCTATACAGGAATATGTCAACGACGCGGTGTCCTCTATTGTCGATGTCTGTGAGAAAAATAACCTTCCTCAGCCTAACATCATCACTGAATCCGGGCGTTCATTGACTGCCCATCATTCTGTTCTGGTGTTCGAAGCGTTGGCAAGCACGAGTTTGCCGGCTTTTGACGAAAACGAGGAGATAGGTCAGGAGGCGCATGAATTGGTAAAGGAACTCTATGATTTATGGGAAAACCTCAACCAGCCTCGTTTGCTGGAAACCTGGCATGATGCGTTGCAGTGCCGGGAGGATGCGCTGAATCTTTTTAATCTGGGATTAATCGATTTAAAAACCCGGGCTCAGGTGGAACGGCTTTTCTGGTCGGTTGCAAGGGATGTTTATGATATGGCCGAAGCCACCAAACATGCTCCCGATGAGTTGAAAAAGATTGCGAAAATGCTGCCGGATAAATATTTTTGTAATTTTTCTTTGTTCCAATCTTTGCCTGATTCCTGGGCCATCGATCAGATTTTTCCGATTATGCCGATTGCCCGTCTGAACGAACAGCCCACCAAGTCGGCTACGATTCAGGATATCACTTGCGATTCGGACGGGAAGATCAACAACTTCATCTCCACCCGCAATTTCTCTTATCATCTTCCGGTGCATGAGTTGAATGCCAAGGAACCCTACTATTTCGGGGTTTTTCTGGTGGGAGCCTATCAGGAGATTCTGGGCGATTTGCATAATCTTTTCGGGGATACCAATGCTGTACATATCAAAGTGAAGAACGGAGAGTACGTGATCGATAAAATCATCGAAGGAGAGACTGTCGCTGATGTGCTCGAATATGTCCAGTTTATGCCGAAGCGAATGGCCCGGACGGTGGAAGTATGGGTGACTTCGTCTGTAAAAAAAGGTATTATTTCTCCCGAAGAAGGGCGCGAATTTTTATCGAACTACCGGTCGGGATTATATGGATATACTTACCTGGAATGATCGCAGGGAGCAGAAAGGCTGTAAAAAAATCCGGGAGTTTGCAGGGCTTCCGGATTTTTTGTCCCTTTTAGGGGGAACGGTATTCTTATTTGATCAAGTGCTGGACAAAGACTTGGAATAAATGCGGTTCCAGAAAGATGGGGAAAATAAAGCCGAAAACCGCTCCGTAAAAGTGGGCGTTGTGGTTGATGTGATCTCCACCCTGCCGGGCCATATATTGGCAATACGCCAGGTATAGCAAGCCAAAAATGATTCCGGGTACCGGAATTGCAGCGAAAAGCAGAATTTTATCCCACGGATTCAAAAAGATGGCGGTAAACAAAACGGCGGAGACTGCACCGGAGGCTCCGATGGAAGTATACCAGGAGGCATTGCGGTAGCGGATGATGTCATTGACGGATGCGACGATCATTCCCCCGAAATAAAGCAATAAAATGGCCCATCGGCCAAAACCCATGTATTGGAAAGCCTGTTCGATGTACTGGCCGAAAGACCAGAAAGTGAACAGGTTGACAAAAAGATGTATCCAATCGGCATGCACGAATCCATGGGTGATAAGCCGGTACCACTCGTTGGCATGCACCACTCTGTAGGGATTGAGGGATAGTTTGCCGGACAGTTGGTTGTTGCTGAAACAAACCAGGGAAACGAGGAGGGTAATTGCTATGAGGGTATAGGTCAACATGGGAATGTTTTTTCGGTTAAACTTTATTCTTCCGGCTCTTCCTTTTAACTGACTGTATGCTGAGCGGTGGGTATCCTTGCCGTTATTCCTTGAACCGGATGCTGAGAATCTGATAAATCAGTTTGGAGGCCAGGAAATCGGGAGCCTTGTTGATGTTATTGGGGCAGAGTTCGACGACGTCCAGCCCGATAATATTATGCCGTTCATTGATAAGCTTTAACAACGTTAATATATCCCGATAACACAGCCCGTCGGGTTCCGGCGTGCCGGTGGAAGGCATATAGGCCGGGTCCAGGACATCCAGGTCTATGGTGACATATACATGGTCGAGGAGTTTTTGGGAAACCTGGTACATCCAGGTCGTATTACAGGCTTCCTTGATTTCATGGGCATAAAACATGCAGTCGGGATCGATATTGTGTTTTTCCTCGGTGGCCGTGCTCCGGATTCCGACCTGTACGATGCTGGGAGTGACCTCCTTGCCCCGGGCCATAACGCAGGCATGATTGTAGGGGGAACCTTCATATTCGTCCCTCATGTCGGAATGGGCGTCCAATTGTAGAATCGAGAATGCTTTATAGTGTTTGGCGATAGCCTTGAATGCGCCGATGCTGACGGAATGTTCTCCTCCCAATATAACGGGGAATTTTTGGTCTTTAAGGATACCGTCCATTTTTTCCTCTACGGCTTCAGCCATGGCTTCCGGTGAGGAGGCTTCCAGGACAGGTTCCAGTGTCGCAATGCCGTGCCGGAATACTTCAGAATCGGTTTCGATGTCGTAAAATTCCATATTGGGCGATGCCTCCAGAATGGCTTGAGGACCTTTGTCGGCACCTTTCAACCAGGTGCTTGTTCCATCGTAGGGAACCGGTAAAATGGCGATAGCTGCCGTTTCATATTGATGATACTCTTCTTCAAAATCGCCGTAAAGTAATTTTTCCATGTCCGTCAGTTTTACTTGTTCATTTCATTTTTTGGGCCAGGTATTTCATTTGTGCTATTGTTTCTTCCTTATCGATATGGCATATCTGGCGGTCGCGCATGATCCATTCGCCGTTGACCATGGAAGCATAGACGTTTTTGCTGTTCATGGCATAGACAATGGCGGAGTATTCGTCATAGACGGGGACCATATTCGAAGAATCGGCGTGGACCAGAATCAGATCGGCACTTTTTCCTGTTTCCAGAGATCCTGTCAGATGGTCGAGGTTCAGTGCTTTTGCTCCGTTGATGGTGGCCATTTGCAAAGCCGTGCGTGCATTTACTGTTTCGGGGTTGTTGTGGATTGCTTTGGGCAACAGGGCTGCAAAACGCATTTCTTCCACCATATCCAGGGTGTTGTTGCTGGCGGTGCCGTCAGTGCCTATGCCGACGTTGATTCCGGCATGCAGATAAGTTCCGGTATCGGCAATTCCACTGGCCAGTTTCAGGTTGCTTTTAGGACAATGCCCGATGGAGGTCCGGGTGGCGGCCATCAGTTCTATTTCAGGCGGAGACAGCCAGACGCAGTGGGCTGCGATGACATTGCTTCCCAGGAAGCCGATGGAGTGTAAATAGCTTACCGGAGGTTTGCCGGTCCGGGCTATCAGGTCGCCGACTTCTTTTTGGGTTTCGGAGACGTGGATCTGCAAAAGACAATCGTATTTTTCGCTCAGTTGTTTGGCCTTTTGAAGCGTTTCCCGGGAACAAGTGTAGGGAGCATGGGCGCATACCGACGGGTGTATCGTGGGTTCGCCTTTCCATTGCTGTATCAGCGCTTCTGCTTGTCTGAATCCTTCGCCGGTATTGGAAAATCCGGGGGTCGGAAAATCAATCAGGGATTCTCCCATCACTCCCCTCAGGCCTGCTTTTACGGTTTCCTGGGCAAGGATGTCTTCAAAGAAATACATGTCATTGAAACAGGTCGTTCCGGATTTGATCATTTCAATAAATGCCAGCCGGCTGGCTATTCTCACGTGTTCGGGAGTGACGAACCGGGCTTCTGCCGGAAAGATGTGTTCTGTAAGCCATTGATGCAACGGAAGATCGTCGGCATATCCGCGCAGCATGGTCATGGGAATGTGCGTATGGGTATTGATCAATCCGGGAAGGACGAACATCCCTTGGGCATCGGTAATTTCAGCCTGATCCCTTTCAACCAGGCCGGGGACGATGGCTGCAATCTTTCCGTTTTCAATCACCAGACTGCCCTTGGGGATGATTTCCAGACCGGGATTCATGGTGATGATGCGGGCGTTTGAAATGATTTTCGTAGACATGCTTATCTTTTTGGCAAAAATAGGTAAAACTTTATAAACCGGACCTTTATTTACCTCATAAAGATGAAAATTTTTAAAAGACAAAAAGATAAAATGGCCTTTATCATCACAAATGATAATGCCTGGCGCATGCAGGGCATGATGGCATTGCCGGGCAGTTGGTCCCCGGATCCCCCCTATGAGGGATCTTTGGATGAGGTCGCAGGCTGCTCGACATAGATCAGTTTACTGGTGTCATATCCCCTCTGCCTTGCTTTTTCAAGCAAATAATTCAGGGATTCAGACGGGAGCTGGGGAGTGCGGCTTAGAATCCAAAGGTATTTATCCGTTGAGCTGCCGATCAGGGCCCATTCATAATTTTTGCCTAATTCGAGGATGTTGTAATCGTTGTAGAAAAAGAGAAAGAATGAAACTTCCAGTTTGCCGATTTGGCCGTCTTTAGGCAAGCGGGCTTTGCCTGTAGTGCAGGTCTGCCTGCCCGTAAGACTATATTTATGGCCACAGTTGAGCACCTTTATTTTACCGTCCCCGCGGAGGCTGTATTCTGCTGTAACTCCTTGCAACCCCCGTTCGAAGCGATGGTTAAACCGGGCAATTTCATACCACTTGCCCAAATAGCGTTTTAAATCGAATGCTTTGATGGTAGTTTTATCAATGTTTGTCATAACTTTTTTATTGTTTTTACGTGAATTAGATGAGATAGGTTGAATGAAAGGATAACAAATTAAGTGAGTTTGCGTATAAATAAATTATAATAACATTTTCAATATGACGGGTATTGTAGAAGATGGGTTGCAGAAACCGCAGCGAACGTGGGCGATGACGGTCATTGCCCTGGGTATAACTATGGCAGTGCTTGATGGGGCGATAGCTAATGTCGCTTTGCCTACCATAGCCAAAGACTTGAATGTGAATCCGGCAAGTTCCATTTGGGTGGTTAATGCTTTTCAGTTGGCCATGACCATTTCCTTGCTGGCATTTGCTTTCCTGGGAGATTTGTGGGGGTACAAGCGGATTTATACGGTCGGGTTGGCGATGTTTACGGTCACCTCCCTGATTTGTGTCCTGTCGGATTCTTTCCTGACGCTGGTCATTGCCCGAGGCTTGCAGGGGTTCAGCGCTGCAGCGATCACCAGCGTGAATACAGCTTTGTTGAGGATTACTTTCCCGGCCCGTTTTCTGGGACGTGCTATGGGGATCAATGGCCTGATCATTGCGGTGGCTGCTGCTGCGGGTCCCACTGTCGCTGCGGGAATTCTTGCCGTCGCGAATTGGCCCTGGCTGTTCGCGATCAATGTGCCCATCGGGATTTGTGCTTTTATCCTGGGGGTAAAGTTTCTTCCCCAGAATCCGGAAAAAGCGAAAGGGCAGCGGTTCGATACCCTCAGTGCCATTATGAATGCGATTACTTTTGGTTTGCTTATTATCGTGATCGATGGGTTTGCACACGATATGCATTGGTATATCCTGATTCCCGGGTTTGTCGTTATGTTTATTGCAGGCTGGTTTTTTATACAGCGGCAGAAGCACCTTACTTATCCTCTTCTTCCCGTTGATTTGCTGCGCAATCGTATTTTTTCTTTATCCTTACTGACTTCTGTATTTTCGTTTATCGCTCAAATGTTGGCCTTGGTCTCCATTCCGTTCTTTTTTCAGCGGATTTTGCATTTTACAGAGGTGGAAACGGGATTGATGCTGACTCCCTGGCCTTTGGCTTCTATGATAGCCGCACCGGTGGCGGGACGCTTGATGGAACGTTTTAATGCGGGATTGCTGGGCGGCATCGGTCTGGTGATTTTCGGAACTGCACTTTTTTTACTGGCTGTGATACCCGAACATCCTGCCCGCATCGATATCATCTGGCGGATGTTTCTGGGCGGTATCGGTTTTGGTTTGTTCATTACGCCCAACAACAGCACGATCATCGCCTCGGCTCCGGAGGAACGCAGCGGAGTTGCGAGTGGAATGCTGGGCATGGCCCGTTTGCTCGGACAGACGATTGGAACGGCTTCTGTCGCCGTGATCTTTGCCATGCTTCCCGCTAACGGCATGCGTTATTGTCTGTTCTTCGGTGCAGGTATAGGGATCGTCTCCGCGGTTATCAGCACTCTGAGACTGAGGAAGTAAGTGCCCGTGCACGGCTTATTGGCAGGAGCGGATCAGCTCCCGGAACAGGAGCAGCATCCGGGGTGAAGTATTTATCATCATTTCGGGATGCCATTGAATGCCTGTTACAAAACGATGGGAGGGCAGTTCTACGGCCTCTATGATGCCATCGGCTGCCCTTGCCGTTATTTTCAGTCCGCTGCCTGTCTGTTTCAGGCATTGGTGGTGAAAGCTGTTGACTTCCGCTTTTTCTCCGAATAACCGGTACAGCAGGGAATCTTTGACGATGTTTACAGCATGAAAGGCGTCTCCTCTGGGACTGTTTTGGCTGTGCAGCATCACCGGGTGGTCCACATCGTTCATGTCTTGCCACAGGGTGCCTCCCAGAACGACATTCAATAGCTGCAATCCTCTGCAAATGGCCAGCAAAGGTTTTCCTGTTTTTAATATTTCCTGGGTGAGCATCCATTGGGAACGATCCAGCTGCGTATGAAACTCTTCTAAGCCGGGACGGGGGCATTGATGGTACAGCAGGGGATTAATGTCGTTGCCTCCCGACAATACAAAGCCATGACAGCCGGCGGCATATCGGCTGATGATGCCGGCATCTGCAACCGGCGGCAGAAGCAGGGGAATGCCGCCGGCTTTAGCGATGGCATCGATATAGTCTTTGTTGACATATATCCGTTCCATGCCGAGGAATTTGCCTTTGTCCACGGTCAGGAAATTGGTACTTATGCCTATAATCGGATTCATAGATTGCCGGTTTTCTGTGGGATTGCGCTCTCTCAATCCAGTTTCAGGACAGCCAGGAAAGCCTTTTGCGGCACTTCGACATTTCCGATTTGTTTCATCCGTTTCTTACCGGCTTTCTGTTTTTCCAACAGCTTCCGTTTCCGGGAGATATCTCCGCCGTAACATTTGGCGGTAACATCTTTGCGGACGGCTTTGATGGTTTCGCGGGCAATGACTTTGGCCCCGATGGCTGCCTGTACGGCGATGTCGAACTGTTGGCGGGGAATCAGGTCTTTCAGTTTTTCACATATCCGGCGGCCGAAAGCATAGGCATTGTCGAAGTGGATTAAAGCGGATAAAGCGTCCACCGATTCGCCGTTCAGCAAGATATCCAGCTTTACCAGATTGGCTTTCCGGTAATCGATCTGATAATAGTCGAAGGAAGCATATCCTTTGGTGATACTCTTCAGTTTGTCGTAGAAGTCGAAAACAATTTCTCCCAATGGCATTTCATAGGTAATCTCGATCCGGTTGCCGGTGTGATATTGCTGGTTGATCAGGATGCCCCGTTTCCCCAGGCAAAGGGTCATGATCGGACCGATGTAATCGGCGGGAGTGATGATTTGCGCCCGGATAAAAGGTTCTTCGATATAGTCCAGCGTACTGGGCGGTGGCATATCCGACGGATTGTGCATCTCGTATGCTTCTCCCTTGGTGGTGTGGGCGATATACATGACGTTCGGGACTGTGGTGATCACGTTCATGTTGAATTCCCGGTCCAGACGTTCCTGAATGATTTCCATGTGGAGCATGCCCAAAAATCCGCAGCGGAAACCGAATCCCAAGGCGGCCGAAGATTCCGGTTCGAAGGTCAGCGAAGCGTCGTTCAGTTGCAGCTTTTCGATGGAAGCCCGTAAATCTTCGTAATCTTCGGTTTCGATGGGGTAGATACCGGCGAAGACCATGGGTTTCACTTCCTCGAAGCCGTCGATGGCTACGTCGCAGGGGCGGTCTACATGGGTGATGGTATCTCCGACTTTCACCTCGGAAGAGGTTTTGATGCCCGAGATGATATAACCGACATCGCCGGTTTCCAGAACGGTCCGGGGTTCCGGTTTCAAACGGAGTACACCTATTTCGTCGGCGGTATATTCTTTTCCGGTATTGACGAATTTAACCAGATCACCGGTGTGCAGACTGCCGTTGACGATCCGGCAATAGGTGATAATACCGCGGAAAGAATTGAATTCGGAATCGAAAATCAAGGCCTGTAAAGGTTGGGCGGGGTATCCGGCCGGATGAGGGATTTTTTCGACAATGGCCTGCAGGATCTGTTCTACCCCCATGCCGGTTTTCCCGCTGGCTTCAATGATGTCTTCCCGCTTGCAGCCGATTAATTCTACAATCTGGTCCTTCACTTCTTCGGGCATGGCATTGGGCATATCCATTTTGTTGAGGACAGGAATAATTTCCAGATTGTTTTCTACGGCCAGATATAAATTGGAAATGGTTTGGGCTTGAATTCCCTGAGTGGCATCCACAATGAGCAACGCTCCTTCGCAGGCGGCGATCGACCGGGATACTTCGTAGGAAAAATCCACGTGTCCCGGAGTATCGATGAGGTTCAGCACATATTTTTTCCCTTGATAGAGATAGTCCATTTGAATGGCATGACTTTTAATGGTAATTCCCCGTTCCCGTTCGAGGTCCATATCATCGAGCACTTGCGCCTGCAAGTCTTTGCCGGTCACTGTTCCGGTATATTCCAGCAAGCGGTCGGCTAAAGTACTCTTGCCATGGTCGATATGCGCTATAATACAAAAATTACGGATATTTTCCATCTGTCTTTTTTCAGATTAAATTCGGGGGATAAAGATAGGAAAAAAAGAGGAATCCGGAAATTGAGCGGATAGGGAATAATTTGTCAACAAATCGTTACTTTTGCAGAAGAATAAAAACAATACAGTTATGGTAAAATCGATGACCGGCTTCGGGAAAACAACAATTGAAACCGGAACTAAAAAAATCATTATCGAGATCAAGAGTCTGAATTCGAAACAACTGGATCTGAATTTGCGGATGCCCAATCTTTATAAAGAGAAAGAGATGGAAATCCGGAGTATGGTCAAAGAACGGCTGGATCGGGGGAAAGTGGACATGAATATTTATTTCGATAATGCGGAAGTAGATAAAGATGTGAAGATCAATCGTTCTGTTGTCATGCAATACTTTAATCAATTGCTGGCTATTTCCGGGGAATTGGGCTTTGAAGCCGATCGGAATGAATTGTTACAGACGGTCATGCGTTTCCCGGATACCTTGCAAACGATGTCGGAAGAGCTGGACGAGGCCGAGTGGAATCAGCTGAAAGCCGGCATCGAAGGGGCTTTGGATGAAATCGACCGCTTCAGGATACAGGAGGGAAAAGCTTTAATCAAAGATATCGTTCACCGGATAGAACTTATTCAGGATCTGGCAAATGAAGTGCCTCAATTTGAAGCAAAGCGTATAGAAACGATCCGGAAACGTCTTGATGATAAGCTGAATGAATGGATGGATGTAAAGAATATCGATCAGAACCGTTTCGAACAGGAGATCATTTACTACCTGGAAAAGCTGGATATTACCGAAGAGAAAGTTCGCTTGGCCAATCATTGTAAATATTTTATCGAAACGGTGGAAAAGGAAACAGCTCCGGGCCGGAAAATCGGCTTTATCGCCCAGGAAATCGGCCGTGAAATCAACACCATGGGTTCCAAGGCCAACGACACCGATATCCAGAAGCTCGTCGTCCGCATGAAAGACGAATTGGAGAAGATCAAGGAGCAGGGATTGAATATTCTTTGATAACATAATAGAGTAATCTTATGGGCAAAGTGATTATTTTTTCAGCGCCGAGCGGGGCGGGGAAGAGTACGATTGTGAATTATTTGCTGGATAAGGGGTTGGGACTGGAATTTTCGGTATCGGCGACTTGCCGGCAGCCGCGGGGGAAGGAACAGCATGGAAAAGAGTACTATTTTTTCACGCAGGATGAATTCCGGCAACGGATAGAAGCCGGTGAATTTCTGGAATTCGAAGAGGTATATCCGGGTTGTTTTTACGGTACCCTGAACAGTGAAGTAGAACGCATCTGGGCCCGGGGGCATACCGTATTGTTCGATGTGGATGTTGTCGGAGGTCTGAATATCAAAAAGAAATTCGGGGAACAGGCCTTGTCGGTGTTTGTTCAACCTCCTTCGGTGGAAGTTTTGCGGCAGCGTTTAATCGGCAGGGCTACCGATGCTCCGGATAAAATTGAACAGCGGCTGGCTAAAGCCGGATATGAAATGACTTTTGCCGGCCGGTTCGATACGGTCATTGTGAACGATCGTCTGGAAGATGCTTTACGTGAGGCGGAAGAAAAAGTCAGGGAGTTTTTGAGCCTATAGCGGATGACGGATATGGTAGATAACAGGGAACTGACCGGTCTTTTTTTCGGTTCTTTTAATCCTTTGCACAACGGACATTTGGCAATTGCGCGTTGCTTGTTGGAAAAGGAGTGCTGTCAGGAGATCTGGTTTGTGGTTTCGCCTCAGAATCCCTGGAAAAAGGATCATGCGCTGTTGTCCGAACAATTGAGGATGGAAATCGTGCAGGCCGCCGTGGCCGGGGAAAGCCGCATGTCTGCCTGCGATATCGAATTTACCATGCGTCGTCCTTCTTTTACCTATCTTACTTTGGAAGAGCTGACCCGGCAATATCCGGGGAGAAATTTTGCATTGATCATAGGGGGAGACAATTTTGAACGTTTCCATTTGTGGAAAAATTACGGGGAGATTCTGGCCCGTTATCCGGTATTTGTTTATCCCCGTCCCGGGTTCGAAACTACAACGACGGCTTATAAAACGGTAAAAGTGGTTTCCGCTCCTCTCCGGGCCATTTCTTCTTCCGGGATCAGACAGAAGGTGCGGGAAGGTAAGGATATTTCAGCCGATGTCCCTCCTTCGGTGGTGGATTTGGTGGAGAAGTATTACGGCAGAGAGACCGGTGCGCTGCCTGATGAAGGAGACGGTATCGGGAGTGTATATTAACTGACGATTTGATGCGGAATGAAAACTGTTTTATTGCATACCTGTTGCGCCCCTTGTTCGGCGGCGATTATCGAGTGGATGCTGGCTCATGATGTCCGTCCGGTATTGTATTATTTTAATCCGAATATAGCTCCTCTGGAAGAGTATCTGATCCGGAAGTCGGAATGTCTCCGCTTTGCGTCTTCTTTGGGGCTTGAGGTCATTGACGGGGATTATGATCATGCGTCCTGGCTGGAGCAGGTGCATGGTTTGGAAAACGAACCGGAACGGGGAAGACGTTGTCTCCGGTGTTTCCGGGTGAGAATGCAGGCTACCGCCCGTGTGGCAAAGGAACGGGGAATTTCAACTTTTGCAACTACCCTGGCTTCTTCCCGTTGGAAGAATTTGGCGCAAATCGCAGAAGCCGGAAATCAGGCTGCATCGCTATATGAAGGAGTTGAATTCTGGGAGAAAAACTGGCGCAAGGACGGACTGAGCGAACGCCGGAGAATCCTGCTGGCTGAACATGGATTTTATAATCAGCAGTACTGCGGGTGTGAATTCAGCTGGCGGAGGGTGAAAAAGGAGGAGTAAGCCTGAAACAGATGGCGTTTTATGGATTGATATATATTGTTATGGATCACAGGTCTGAACCGGCCTGTGATTTTTTTGACGGGCAAAAATTAAAAACACCGGAACAGGATGCGATAAACGGATCCTTCAACAAAACAGACTGAGACAGGAATTGTGGCCACATAATCCAATCCTTTTCACCCTATTTCACTTTCCGGTGTTTTAACAGTACAGTAAATATAAAAATGCAGATGTCCGTCTCTAAATCCACGAGAGTCCGGACGGTTGCTTTGATTGGCAGGTCTTCTGACTTGCTTCGGCCCGAACGCCTTCCCGTCTTGCATGAGCAGACAGTGGCAGGAGTATTGTTCAGACCTTGTGCTGAAGCTTACAGCAGCGGGGACTGTCCGGGATTTTCACCCGATTCCCTTTTGTTCCCGGGACCGGATGGCCGCCGGAAAAACCAATCTTGACAAAGATAAAGAAAAATTTAAAACAGACGGATAAAAAGTATTACTTTTGTTTTGATCAAATCTAAAAGTAATTGCTATGGCTAATTTTTTGAAATCTTTGTTGTTCGGAGAGGCTGAAGAAACCGAAGAAGAAAAGGCTGCCCGGAATTTTGATGTATTGAAATACGATGGGATAAAAGCATTGAAAATAGGTAAGTATGGGTATGCCATCCGTTGTTTCAATGAGGCGTTGAAAATAAGGGAAGATATGGAAGTGCTGGAAGCTCTGGTGGCAGCCTATTCCGGAAATGAGGATACGGAGAATGCCATTGAGACGGCCGGCAGGCTGGTCGGGATGGAACCGGAAAATATAGCGGCCCTGCTGATGCGGGCCAATTTGAATTACATGGCTGAAAGGTACGACGAGGTGATCGCTGACTGCGGGCGGGTGATAGCCCTGGAGGCTGAAAATTCAACGGCACATTTTTTATTGGGGAAGGCTAAAAAAAGTGCCGGCGATCAGCTGGGAGCTATCGTGGGACTTTCAAAAGCCATTCAGCTGAAGGAAGATTTTACCGAAGCATTATTACTGCGGGCGGAAGTGATGCTGAGTGCCGGAGACTATAAAGACGGATTGGAGGATATCGGGAAAGTGGTGGAACTTGCTCCCGAAGAGGAAAGCGCCTATCTTATCCGGGGAAGGCTGGAGGAGGCTTCCGGCGATCAGGAATCGGCCGGAAAGGATTACCGTTATGTCATTGACCTGAATCCTTTTAACGAGCAAGCTTATCTCCTGTTGGGAAATCTGTATATTTCGGGGAATCAGCCAGCGGATGCCATAGCATTGTTTAATGAGGCTATAGAATTGAAGCCTGATTTTGCCCGGGCTTACCATGAACGCGGGCGTGCCCGGCTGATGGTGGGGGATAAAATGGGTTCGGCGGAGGACATGAAAAAAGCCCTGGAATTGGCACCGGAAAGCGAAATGGCCCGGAACATCAACGGAACTTATTCTAATTTTGAGGAGATGTATAAAAATCGTCCCCTCTGATGGATCCCGGGGGGCGGTACGTATAGGCGTGCAGGAGGGGATGGTAATTTATATTTCGCCGGATGCCCGGATTTGTAGTCCTAATTATTATTTTTGAGGCGATAATGACGGAATTATGGAAGATCGTATTCAGAAAGCTGTAGATTTATTCAAGCAGGGTTATAATTGTGCGCAATCGGTATGCGCAGCTTTTGCGGACTTGTATGGTTTTACCTTTGAGCAAGCGCTGAAAATGTCGGCTTCTTTCGGTGGCGGGATAGGCCGGATGAGGATGACGTGCGGGGCCGCTTGCGGCATGTTTGTTTTGGCCGGCTTGGAGACGGGGGCTGTGGAGGGAGGCGATCGGGAAGGCAAAGAAGCCAATTACCGGCTGGTTCAGCAACTGGCTGAAGAATTCAAACGGAGAAACGGGTCCCTCATTTGTGCCGAGTTGCTGAATTTGCCCCGTGAAAAACACGACGATCCTGTGCCGGAAAAGCGTACCGCAGAATATTACAAGAAACGTCCTTGTGTCAGGACTGTGGAAGAAGCTGCCCGGATTTGGGCGGAATGGGTAAAGAACAATTGTTCGGAAAAATAATGTGTTGTACACCGGCATTGTTGTATAATTATGCCTGTTTTTGTATGAATATGCAAATGTTTTGATGTGCAAGATGCTGATATTGAGTTTGTGGCGTGATCCGGCCAAAATGGGGTATGCTAAGAAAATGCCAAAAACTATTTGTAATTTTGATACCGTGAAAAGATAAATCATTAATCTAAATCATTGATTCAATATGGGGTATGTGACAAAAGAGAAATTTCTCTCTAAAGATTTTTTTATCACTTATGGCTGGTTGTTAGGCGGATGTTTTGTATTTGCCTTAGGCGCCGTGATGTTTGCTGAACCTTATGGCTTTGCTCCGGGAGGTACTTATGGGTTGTCGATGGTTTTTCACCATTTGTGGGGATGGGAAACGGAAATTGCGGCACTCTGTATGGATGTGCCTTTGTTGTTGCTGGGCATTTATTTTCTGGGAGGCATGTTTGGCGTAAAAACGGTGATTTGTACCTTTGCCATACCTGCTTTTATGCGTCTGATTCATTATGTGTACGGGTATGACGCTTTACTGGAACCGGGTATTTCCGATCGCTCTATGCTGAATGAACAATTGCTTTCGGCTGTTTTCGGCGGCATTGTCTATGGCATAGGGATAGGGATGATTTTTAAAGCCCGGGCAACTTCCGGAGGATCGGATATCATCTCGATGATCCTGAATAAATATACCCACATTTCTTTGGGGACTTTGGTGATTATTGTGGATTGTACCATAACCTTGTCTACAGTGGTTGCTTTCGGGGACTGGCGTCTGCCGATGTATTCCTGGATCATTGTATTTATCGAGGGGAAAGTGATCGATTTGGTGATCGACGGCGCGACGGTACACAAGACCCTTATGATTGTCACCGATAAACTTGATCCGATAAAAGAGGTGATTATCAAGGATATCAACCGGGGAGCGACCTTGCTGCCGGCTGTAGGCATGTATAAAGGCGAAAACCGCAATATGATCTATACCATCCTCACCCGCCGTGAAATGATGATTCTTCGCCACCGCATCGCCGAGATCGACCCGGAGGCATTTATTAATGTCATAGATTCCAAAGAAATACTTGGAAAAGGTTTTAAACCTTTGCAGGAAGCGTAAAAACTGCCGGAAAGGAGAGTAATGCAAAATACCCCGGAAGATATGCTTGCTTACAGGCATTCTTCCGGGGTATTTTGGTTTTTTCGGGTATCAATACATGTCTGTGATGTCCCAGACGAAGGCGCGAATACCGTTTTCTTTGTTTACCTCATCCAGTTTTTTTACATATTTCAGGATGAGCGGGACCATTTCTTCGTCCACAATGGTCAGTGTTGCCGAGTTCATTTCCGGCCACGTATGATTTCCCATCCGGGGTTCGCCGTTTTCCGTTCCGGCACCGTTGACCAATGGCCATTGTGTGAATCCTTTGATCTTCAATTGCTCGAGGATGTAGGTCACACGTTCCGTCAACGCTTGGTTATAAGAGATAAATACTGCTTTTTTCATCTGATTTAAATTTAATTTCAACCGCTTAAAATTCCTTCCCCGACTCTGCTTTCGGGAGAATGGCCGGGAAGGACCGCTTATTCATGTGGATAAAAGATGACCGGTAAGCGGTTTCCCCAACCGCTTACCGGTGTTCAGCTTTTAATTTTTCTTTTTTGCAGGCAGGTCTCTTTCTGCATTGAAATCACTCATGAACCTGAATTGTTTTTCCAGCGATTTCTTTTTATCCCGGTTGCCGCTTCTGTTGAAGACGGCATAGGCTGCTGGCACGATGATCATGGTGATGATGGTAGAGAATACCATACCTCCGATAACGGCGATACCCATAGGACGCCAGGTCTCCGAACCTTCACCCGCGCTGATGGCCATAGGCACCATACCCAGGATAGTGGTCAGGGAGGTCATCAGCACCGGACGCAGACGGGAACGGCAAGCCTGGGCGATGGCATCGTATAAGCGGACGCCGCGTTCCCGCATCAGGTTGATGAAGTCGATCAACACGATACCGTTCTTGGTTACGATACCCACCAACATGACGGCTCCCAAAGCAGCCACGATACTCAAGGTGGTGTTGGTGATCAGCAAGGCCAGGATGACCCCTGTAAAGGCAAACGGAATCGCAAGCATGATGATCGCAGGCTGCAGGAACGACTCGAACTGGGCAGCCATCACGATGTAAACCAACATTAAGGACAATACCAGCAATACAATCAAAGAACTGAACGATTCCTGCTGATCTTCGTAATTACCGCCGACATACATGGATACATCCTGCGGTACGTCTTCCAGGTTATTGATGATGTTCTGCGCTCCTAAAGCGATATCACCGAGGGCTACGCCTGCAGCCGGAGTAATGGACACTTTCAGTATACGCTGTTTACTTTTGCGTTCGATGTTTGGCGGTGAAAAATATTCTTTGATTTTTCCCAGTTCTTTCAGCCGGACTTTTTGTCCGAAGCCGTCGATGATCTGGATATTTTCAATTTCCGTCAATGAAGACCGGTATTTTTCATCCAGGCGGACGATGATATCATACTCTTCACCGTTTTCTTTAAATTTACTGTTTCTGAATCCGTAAATCCGGTTCCGCAAGGAAGATCCCACTTCTGCCGTCGTCAGCCTGTGACGGGCAAGTTTATCCTGATCGAGGAGCACCTGGAGTTCCGATTTGTCTTCGTCCCGGCTGATTTTGATGTCCTCAGCTCCCGGGATTTCGCGGGCTTTGAGCGAAATTTCGTGCGCCAGACGGGTCGTGGTGTTGAAATCATGTCCCATGATTTCTATGTCTACCGAGTTGCTACCCATGGAGCCGCCGCTACTGGTGCTTACGGTATATTGCAGGATATCCGGAAAGCCTTTTAAAATGCCGCGCACCTGGTCGGCTATTTCGAATATGCTGCGGTCCCGCTCATTTATATCGACGGTACGCAGACGCATGTTCAGGATGTTGTTACCCGTACTGTTCATCATGGAAGCGAACGAAGCTTCTTCCTCGCTACCGTACGAAAGGTTGATGATCGTAATTTCCGGAATATTCGCCCGAATGACGGAGTCGATTTGTAAAGCTATCTGTTTGGTGACTTCCACCCTTTGGCCGGACTGCATTTTAGCGTATACATTCATCGAACTTTGGTCGTTCTGAGGCATAAAGTCGGTTTTGATAAACCGTGTCAGGTACAAGGATCCCACGAAAAGGGCAAACATAGAAATAATCACTACGGTCTTGTGATGAAGCACCCAGCGGATCAGTTTTTCATACACTGCATCCAGGTGATCGAGTTGCCCGGATACGAAACTGTAGAAACTGAATTTGTTGCCGCTCTTCTTTTCCTGAATTTTCATGATTTGGGAACAGAGCATGGGGGTCAGCGAAATCGCGGTTGCTGTCGACGTACACACGGTGATACAGACAATCCAACCCAGCTGTTTGAACAGGATACCTGTCATTCCGGACACCAGTGTCAAGGGGAAGAATACGGCTACGGTAACCAAAGTGGTAACGATAACGGACAGCCATACTTCGTTTGTACCGTATTTAGCAGCTTCACGCGGGCGGCTGCCCCGGTCGATATGCTTGGTGATGTTTTCCAAAACCACAATGGCATCGTCCACCACCATACCGATTGCGATAGAAAGAGAGGACAGCGAGATGACGTTCAAAGATTCGCCGGTAGCAAACAGGTAAATGAAGGCTACAATCAGGGAGATCGGTATGGTCAAGGCAATGATGAAAGTGGCACGCCAGCGTCCCAGGAAAAGGAATACGACCAGCACAACGAAAATCAAGGCATACATCAGGGTTTCCTGAAGATTGTTGATAGACTTGACGATAAAGTCGGAGTTGTCCGCGATGATCTGGAAGTTGATGTCGGGGGGAAGTTCTTTTTGAGCCAGTTCCAATTGTTTTTTAGCTTCTTTCGCTACGGCCACAGCATTGGCGTCGGTCTGTTTCGAGATCAGCAAGACACCTCCTTTTCCCCGGTTGATGGTTTGTTCCAGCGTAATATCCTTAATGGTATCTCTTACGCGGGCAATATCGTGCAGATAGATGGTTTTGTCGTTCTGGGTCCCTAAAACGATATTTTTGATCTGGTCGCTTTCGTCGAATTCTCCTTCTACGCGCAGAGAATAGTCCATGTCTCCCATTTTGACGCTTCCGGAAGAGATGTCTTTGTTTTCAGCGAGAATCTTGTTGCCGATTTGTTCCAGGGTCAAATTGTAAGCATCCAGCTGATTCGGGTCCAGATCGACATAAACGACGCGTTCCGGGGCACCTGCCACGGCCACTGAGGCGACACCGTCGACCCGGTTCAGTCGGGTGATCAGTTTGTCGTCCAGGATTTTGTCGATGCCGGGATAAGATTCGTCTGCGGTTATCGCATAAATCAGAATCGGCATCATAGAGGTATTGAAACGCATGATTGTCGGCCGGTCGATGTCGTCCGGCAGGGCTTGCATGGCCTTATCCACAGCATCACGTACGTCGTTGGAAGCTTCGTCCAGGTTTACCTCCCATTCGAATTCCAGGGCAATCACTGCCAGATTGTCGTAAGAGGTGGAAGTCATTTCCTTCAGATTATCCACGGAGTTCAACTGGTTCTCCAGGATTTTAGCTACATTCTCTTCAATATCCGAAGCATTCGCCCCCGGATAGGTTGCCATTACAGTGATATAGGGCGGGTCCATTTTGGGGAATAGGTCCACCGGCAACTGTATGTAAGAGGCGATACCCAGTACCATGATGGCAATGAACACCATCAAGGTAGATATGGGTTTATTTACCGCTGTATTGTATATACTCATATTTTCTTTTATTTACCGATTACATTACACACTACACATTATTTCGTTACGCTGATGGGAGAACCGTCCACAAGACGTCCTTGTCCCACTACAATCAGCTCGTCTCCTTCCTTGATTTCGTCGCTGATGAGTTCGACTTTATCTTCGAAGCGTTTGCCGAGGGTCACTGCCACCCGTTTGGCTTTGCCGTCTTTGTGCAGGAATACATAGCGGTCGTTGGCTCCCTGTAGTTTCAGCACGGCAATGGCCGGTGCCACTACGGTTTCGGTGTTTCCGATAAAGAAATTGATTGTTCCGTACATGCCGGGGCGCAAAGCTTCGTCTGCATTCGGGATTCTCACTTCCACCGTAAAGGTCCTTGAAGAGGGATCGATGGTGGGGTAAACGATATTTACCGTTCCTTCAAATACTCTGTCGGGGAAAAGATTGCTTTTCAGTTGTACTTTCGTACCTTTTTTCACCGATAAGAAATATTGTTCGGAAAGATTGACGTAGGCTTTCAGGGGATTTATTTTCTCGATGGCGACGATCGAAGGTTTGGAGGCTCCTCCGAAGGCGCCGCCGGTATAAACTTCTCCGTCTTCGAAATATTTTCCGGTGACAACGCCGTTAAAGGGGGCCAGCATGCGGGTGTTTTCTTTCAGAAAATCTACGTTGGATTTCGCCACTTCGTACTGGGTTACTGCGGCATCATAGGCTTGTTTGCTGATGCTTTGTGTTTCGTTCAGCATTTTCGCCCGGTTGTATTCCGTCTCCAAGTTTTTCAATTGGACTTCAGCCTGATGAAGGTTGGTTTTGTCCATGTCCACCAACAGTTGTCCTTTTTGGATCCGGTCGCCTACTTCTACATAAATCTTAGAGATGCGGCCTGTGGCTGCCGGAGCATAGTACACCTGTTCGTCGGCTTGCAGGTTGGCGGTATAGTCGAGTGTGCGGGCAATGTCCTGTTTTTGCAGTTTCTGTACTTTTACCGGAATGGATTCAACAACCGTTTTGGTTTGTGCTGTGGGTTCAGCTGCCTTTTTGGTTTGTTCTGTGTCTTTTTTTCCGGAGCATCCGGTCAGCACAGCAATGGCGAGAATAGATAAAATAGCGTTCTTTATCATTGTGTTTTAAATTTATATTGTTTCTTCTTTTTGATGTTTGCGGGATGGAACCCGGACGGTTTCCGTCATCATTTTAATTCGTTATATAATTTTTCCAGCTGAGTTTGGGCTTGCAGCAAAGTCAGGCAGGCAGAAGTGAAATTGTTCTCTGCCGTCAGGTAATTGTTGTTTGCCTGAGTCAGATCCAGGCTGGAGACTGCTCCGACATTGTATTTGCGTTCATAGTTTTCCAGCACCTTTTTAGCGACCTGTATGTTTTCTTTTTGCAGGTTGTAATTTTCCAGGGCATTCCGTAATGCAAACTTGTATTGTTCTTCCTGGAGGTTCAACTGATCTTCCAGCAGGCTCTTGTTCAATGTCGTTTGTTCGAGGGTGATTTTTTCCTGATCCAATTGGGCTTTTCTCTGTAAGCCGGAGAATAGCGGTATGCTCATGGTGATACCGGCTGTATTCTTCGGGCTCATGTCCAGTTCCGGTTTCAACAGTTTGTGCCTGAAATTGTAACTGGCGGAGATGGTCGGCGCATAGGCCCATTTTTTCAATCCGACCATTTTCTTTTGCAGTTCCACCTGAGTCTGCATCAATTGGTATTGCAAATTGCTGTTGATGTTGAATTCCCTGGTTGCCAGTTGCAGAAAGATGTCTTCCTGCAGGAAACGTTCCAGGGGATCGGTCAGCTTGATCGGAGTGCCTGCCTGAAGTCCTAATTGCAGACGCAGCAGGTTATAGTTTACATCTACAGTGCGCTGCATAGCCAAAAGACTGTTTTTCAACTGGCCGACGGTGATGCGGATTTGGTCGACATCTGTGATTTCGGCTGTTCCTGCGTTGTACATATTTTCGGTGTGCTTCTGGACGGCGCTCATGTTGTCCAGGTTTTGTTTCACAATGGTCATCAGCCGTTCGCTGACCAACACGGTGAAATACGAATTGTATACGGTCTCTTTGATATCCAGTTCCGTCACGCCGACTTGCTGGGCAGCGATCTGCTTGGCGATCTTGCTGGTTTGGATGCCCAGAATCCATTGGCCGCTGAATAGCAATTGGGAAACGGAAACACCGATATTGGACTGGTCCTTCATGGTGATAGGGTTATCCCCGAAGTGCATTTTATATTTGAAATTGGTATTATAATCCACGGAAGCATTCACCTGAGGCAATCCCTGTGATACCGCTTCGGTTACCATTTTATTTCTTTGTTCGATATCCAGTTGGGATATTTGTAGCTCCTTGTTGTATTTTACAGCAAAGTTGACTGCTTCTTCCAAGGAAAGGTGCTGAGGCTCATTCGGCGTGGATTGTGCCTGTAGCATCCACGGGATGAGGATTGCAATGAATGTCGTGAGAATTCTTCTTTTCATTCTGTTTTGATTATTGATGTTATAATTGATTTTACTCTGTTACACTGTTCCGTGTTTACAAATTGTGTACCACTGTTTTTGTTGTTTCCCTTTTTATTTTCCGATTATTCCATTTCGTCTTTTTTTTGTTGTTTATTAAGTAATTTTTCCATTTCTTGTATACCCTTGGGGGTGGAAAAGCTCCGGATCACATTTTCTACGATGATTGAAACAATGGTATCGAGAGGATATTTTATTTCGCTGATCATTTCCGGCTCGCCGAGAAAGGTCATTTGTTTTACAAACAGGTAGGCCTGCACCGGTTTGTTGATGTCCGCTCTGAAATATCCTTCCTCGATTCCCCGGTCGATCACCTTCAGAAAGAGATTGTGAATAAATGCCTGACCTTTTTGATTGACCCGCTGATAAATGTCGGGGTGATATTTTTTCAGATCGAACAAGTTGGCCGGCATCTGGCTATTCAGGCTGGCGATGATGTGATCCCTGATCAATATCATAATTTGAATGGCATTGTGCTGCCAAAGTTCGGTTAAATATTTTTGAGCCTGGTCACTGTTGCGCCGATGAAACAACACTTGTTCCACGACATCGTCTTTATTACTGAAAAATTGGTATAACGTCTTTTTAGAAATTTTGAGATGCGAACAAATATCATCCATGGAAGTGCTGCGGAGTCCGTATTTCTGAAACAACTCCGAAATGTTTTCCAGCAACTCTTCTTTGGTCCGGTAAAATTCGCTTTCTGTCATAATAGTAGTTTATGTTTTAACTATACATTCATAAAGTGGAAACGTTTTGCATGCATATCGTTTCCTCGGGGTTGCGAAAGTACAAAAATCATGCTAATAGCAGAACGAACAGCAGACATTTAGTATTAATTCACCATTTTATGGGTATTTTGTGATTTATCAGGGGGATTGCTTCGGAAAGTATCATTTGCGAAATAGTTTTGTATTTTTGCAGCATGATTGATCATGATACGATACAGAAAATTTTTGATGCGGCAGACATCTATGAGGTGGTTTCGGACTTTGTGAGTCTGAAAAAACGGGGGGTGAATTATGTGGGCTGCTGTCCTTTTCACAACGAGAAAACGGCTTCGTTTACGGTATCTCCGGCCAAGGGTATCTATAAGTGTTTCGGCTGCGGCAAGGTGGGGAATGCCGTCAATTTTATTATGGAGTATGAGCAGTTGTCTTACCTGGAAGCCATACGCTGGCTTGCGGCGAAGTATCATATCACCATAGAAGAAAGGCAACTGACCGAGCGGGAGAAACAGGAGAAGTCCGAGCGTGAGAGCATGCTGATTGTCACCAATTATGCGGAGGAATTTTTTACAGACCAGTTGTTGCACACCGATGAGGGGAAATCCGTGGGATTGGGATATTTTTACCGGCGCGGACTCGACGACCGGACAATAGAAAAATTCGGTCTGGGCTATTGTCCTGAAGTATGGGATGGGTTTACCCGATCGGCTTTGGCGAAAGGGTATAAAAAGGAATTTCTGGTAAAGACGGGGCTGACCATAGAATCGGAACGCGGACTTTTCGACCGTTTCCGGGCAAGGGTTATGTTTCCTATCCGGGATCTGGGTGGTAAAATAATCGCTTTCGGAGGCCGTATTATGACCAACGACAAGAAGAGCGCGAAATACCTGAATTCCCCGGAATCGGAGATTTACCATAAAAGCCGTACCCTGTACGGAATTTATTTTGCTAAAAAGAGCATCGTACGGCATGACCGCTGTTATTTGGTGGAGGGCTATCTGGATGTGATTTCTTTCCATCAGAAGGGCATAGAGAATACGGTGGCCTCGTCCGGCACCTCCCTGACCATTGAACAAATCCGTTTGATCCGGCGTCTGACGCCTAATGTTACCATCATTTACGACGGGGATGCGGCGGGAATTAAAGCTTCACTGAGGGGAATCGATCTGGTGCTGGAGGAAGGGCTGAATGTCAGGGTGGTGTCCCTGCCCGAAGGGGAGGATCCTGATTCCTATGCCCAGGCCCATAATGCTGAGCAGGTGATGGAGTATATCACCGCCCATGAGACGGATTTTATCGATTTCAAGACCCGCTTATTGCTGGAGCAGGCAGGGGATGATCCGATTGAAAGGGCCAGGTTGATTACCGATATCGTCAGAAGCATCTCTTTGATACCCGATAATATCACCCGTTCGGTATATGTCCGGAAGACGGCCAGCCAGATGAAAATCGAGGAGAATGTCCTCTATACCGAGATTGCCCGCCTCCGGAAAGAAAAAATGGGAATTCCTGTTTCGGTACAGCATAAAACCACCATCCCTCAGCCCCCTCAGGTTGTCCCTGCTCCTGCCAGAACGGGGGGAGTCACTCCTTGTGATATTGAAGAAATGATGCTGATCCGCTATCTGCTGATGTTCGGCGGACAGGAATTGTACGCCGAGGAGCGCGAAGGACAGAGGTATGCGGTGAGTGTGGGGGAATACATTATCAACGAACTGGCCGAGGATGAATTGCTTATGTTGAATCCCGTTTTCCGGGAGATTCAGTATGAATACCGCCGGAACTATAAATCGGAAGGTTTCCTGCCGGCAAAATATTTTATCGGCCATACAGACCCGCAAATCAGCGCCATGGTTGCCGATATCTTGAGCGAACCTTATGAGCTGAGTAAAATCTGGAATGAAAAAGATACCCCTTCCCGGACCGAAGAAATGTTGTTGGGCGGGCTACTGCCTAAGATCGTAGACAACTACAAAATGCGAAGGGTGGAAATGATGTGTCAGGAAGCGGACGAAAAGATTCTGGAATCCCAGAATGCCGGAAACATGGAAGAACTCTTGGAATGGATGAAGAAAAAGAATACGATGGTCAAAGTAAGGGCCCGTCTTCATGAAAAACTGAAAAGAACCATCTGACCTCATACGACTCTGCTGATTCATGTTGTTCCCTGACAGCAAAAGGCTCCGGGACCGGATATACACCGGCCCCTTTACGTTTTCACTTGCCGGCCAGAGTAATCGGACGCGAATATCCTTCCGTTTTTTCGAGCAATTGCAAAGGAGTTGTCAACACATATCCTTCTGGCTGTTTCTCTAAAATCACCATTCCACCGTTTGGGGGCACTTTCATCCGTTCAAAGTCCTCCACCGTGAGATGAAACCACCGCATAATAAACAAGCGGATAGTCAATCCATGGGAGATCAGCACACAATTCTCCGGAAAATGGTCCCGCATAAAATCCCGGTGCAAAGACCCCAGCAAATCGTTCATCCGGTCGTAAACATCGGTAGCCGCCTCTCCGCCCGGTATACGATAGTAGAAAATCCCGTAGCTTTTCCGTTCTTCCCGTATCCGTTCGAACTCTTCCTGGCTCCTCAGATAGCCCCATTCCTGTTCTCTCAACCGCGGTTCCTCGCTATACCGAAACTGTTCACGCGGGAACGCCTTCGCCACTTCTTCAAAAGTGGTCCGCGTTCTCCAAAAAGGAGACACATAAAAATAAAGTTTCTCTTCCCCCACCAACTCTTTCAGTTTTATCCCTGCCTCTCTGGCCTGTTCCTTCCCCCGTTCTGTCAATTCGATGATGTAGTCCGGCACAGAAGCAAAAAGCCGGCAATTCACATTCGCCTCCGACTCCCCGTGACGAATGAGTATAATACGTTTCGGTTTCATTCAGATCTTTTTTTTAGCGCTCATTTTATACATACTCTATTCATTATGGACAGTCATATCGGTTAATATTCCTGTGGTTATGCCTTTCGTCCCCGCTTGATTTAAGCCTTCATTGCAATGTCGGTTATTATAGATTGTGGCGTTCAAGCCGAACCTGGCTGGGAAAATTAACGGACGACCGCCGACAAACCGTCCCCGGTTGGGAAAATGAGCAGACGGCTGCCGACAACTCATCCCCGCGGGGAAAAGCTAAACGACGGCCGTCAACAGGACGTCCCCGGCTGGGAAAACAAGCAGACGTCCGCCAACAGGCTGTCCCCGACAGGGAAAATAAGCAGACGGCTGCCGACAGCTCATCCCCGCAGGGAAAAGCTAAACAACGGCCGTCTACAAGCAATACCCGGCGGGGAAAACATACTCCACCGCGGTAGGGTGATTTTCCCGCATGGAATCAGGTACTCTACGACCGTAGAGTAAGTTTTCCCGCATGGAATCGGCTTCAACACGGTGGCAGATTAAAAATTCCCGGC